>JADFXO010000254.1 GCA_015233485.1 Nitrospirota bacterium | reverse complement strand
TTCTCTTCCGTCTTACTTGTTACCTGTAACGATGCCATAGTTTCACTCCTTTATTGAATCATCATTCGCTCAAGAAAATATTGCCATTGGGCAACGGTCCATCAAGATGCGACACTGTTACTATCTTCCAGGTTACCTATTTTATTTGCCAATCTTAAGATATTCTTTCACTGTTTCGACAAAATGAGAAGCTTTGCTCAAGGTCTCTTGAGCCTTTTCTATTAAAACCGGTTTGAAAGTCTTATAATCAGATACTTGCCGCAGCTCAAATGCCTTATGAAAGTCGCGAGAAAGCTCTTTGGGAAAGATGCCTTTCATTACAAACTCGGTGTCGAAAAGACTTATTACGCCGGTATGCTTCGAGGGAACCTATTTTTTGCAGCAGTCCAAGGGCAGCGTAAAACATTGCATAATATGCTCTGTTGACAATACTCTGCGGACTCCGGTCTCCATCAAGGAGGAACCTCGCGTCTTCAAGTGCCGTTTCAGCCTGTTCGAGCCGGTATTTTATAAGATTCCCGATCTCTTCCTCTTTCATAGAGGCACACCTTCAGCCTCCACTGCCTGCGCAAGCAGTGAATACCGTTCAGGACCGTTCTCCCATTGTTCCCGGGTAAAAATAACCGGCACTATGATAATTCCATGCTCGAACCCTGCCTCCCATGCACAATCGCTAACATTATCAAAATCACGTGCATCGGATAAATTATCGAGAATAACAACGATATCGATATCTGAGTATGAACCGGCATCTCCTCTCGCCATTGAACCGAACAGTATCATCTTATGTAACCTTACCCGGTCCATGAGCAAAGACTTAAACTTTTCGATTACGTTTTTTTCGGTTGTATTCATCTTGTTTTCTCCGTTCCTTAATTCTTGTTGCGTGCTTTCCTGTTTCATTTATTTTGTATTAGCGGAAGCGTTTCCCTGTACGTCCAGATCGATAGGTAGCGTGCACTGTCCCAGAGGGTTCAGGTCTGCCGACAAGTTGACGTCTGCCGTCGTCTTGCCGATACCGTCTTTGTGTTTCGACTTTAAGATAAAGCGCAATATCGCCCCTGTTTTCCACCTGGATTTTGGTCGAAAGCTTTAAAGGCAAAGTACCGATCATAGCCTCGATATCCTTCACGTAATTGTCTTGTTGACATATCTCGATGCCGGACAATGTTTCCAGTTGTTTTTTCAACTCATTGGTCAGTTTAAGTTCAGCCCACCACTGAAAGGTATCGTCATTTTCTTCAATCTCAGCATTTTTGAACTTATCGAGGAATTCTGCTGAGGAAATCTTGCAGCGGTCTTCCTTTTCTTTTATAATTCCTGAAGAGATCGAAAGGGCATACTCAATTTTTCTTTTTTCCCCGCTAATGCCGTCAAGAAGAAGCCCCTTCAGGATTTCTTTTTCTCCCGTCTTACTTGTTACTTGTTAATGATGCCATAGCTTCACTCCTTTCTTGAATACTACATCATTTGCTTAAGAAACATGCTCCATTGGGCAATAGCCCGTCAATATATGCCACTGTTACTACCTCCTCGGCTATAAAATGAGGGGTTTTTATAAACAGTAGCCGGAGTCTGGCCGGTCAACATTAGATTCTCTCACTCCAACAAGATAGCTTTTTTAGTTAAGATTTCAACTTCACTTTCTTTAAACCAGCCCTTCGACAGAACACGATTTCGAATTTTCTCAGGACTGTCAGAGTAGACAATAATTGCCAAGCTCTTCTCTGTTCTGCTGCAGGTTACGTAAAAGAGTCGCAGGGTGCGTTTAATACTTGTATCTTTTCCCTCTTTTTCGTTTTGCATGTCGGTTGCTGTTTTATCCTTAGACCCTAATATTTTATCATAGCTAAATAAAGATTTGCCTCGAGCCTCGTTATCATCGATTATTATCATCACACGAGGAAATTCGAGACCTTTTACACCGTGATGCGTTCCAAATTGGCTCTGACCGCTTATGTAAACTGCATATGGCTTGATTTGTTCGAAGGGTGTTAGTAAAAAATTATCCCAAGCTTCCAAAGCAGAATCCGAATTATTATCGTCTAACGATGGGTTTTCACCGTTCATTTCAGTAGTTTCTTGCCCGATTTTTTTTATAGATACAAATGGTTGCAGGCTATCCGGGATTTCAAATAAACCCCATTCAGCGATACAGTTCAAAACATCCAGAAAACATGGTTCGTTGTTACCTTTCCAAAGAGTTAAAAGTTTCGCTATAGCATCCATGGTTATTTTGATCTGATTTAGTTGTTCGTTACCTCTATCCTTAAAAGCCGCCTTGCTCAGTAAAGGCGAATTCTTTCGTAATATAGACATTATAGAAAATTTATCATTTTTTTTATTTGCTTCAACGATAGGCAAGACAAGTTGTGAGAATAAACGTACACCTGGAAGAGTCCCATCCAATAATCCAGTCTTTAATTTTTCATTTTTGTACAACGGCTCGAACATTTGCAAAAAACCCAAACGCCGAGCAGCCATATGGTGTTCGAGCGTTAAAGTTTTGACTTCTCCTCCAGGGCTATGCCAAAGCAAATCATCAGTGACATTTGCCATTAGCTCTATAACCTTACTTTCGGCTTTATGCTTGTCGATTGTATCAATAGGCAAAATAAAGAGACGAGCAAAACCCTTTTCCGCATCGTTTCTTGGTTGTTGTTTCAGGTCATCTACATCAGAACGGATCTTATTAATCAGCTCAATAATCCGAGGTGGGCAGCGATGATTCATTATTTTGGCAGGGGTCGCCCAGTCAGCCGGTAAATTTTGCCCTAGATTTTCCTTCCCTTCGCCATAAATACGCTGCATGGTATCACCAAACAAGCCAAGTGCAAAACGATCTTTATGCTGGTGTTGGACTTCAAAAAAGGCATCAATAAGGAGCTTGTTTGTATCCTGACTCTCGTCAATCAAGAGTATAGGGTACTTGTTGACGAATATTCTTTGCATAAGTGGCTTTTGCATTAGAAAATCTGCTCCAATCCTGATCATTTCAGTATGGTTTAACGAATCCCGTCCATAATTGTCACCGCTGGGATTGTACTTAAATTTCTTTACGTCATTTAGATCAGCAAGGCGCTTTTGTTTGCGCTCAATACTTTTTTTTCGTTTCTGTGCCATCTTTACTGCCTTACTATTACGCTGCTCTACCTCAATGTTGGCAATTTCTATTGGCAGGTTCGTCTTTAACCACTCTTTGATATCAGAGTTGAAGCCGCTGATCAACGACCAGACAAAGCTGTGAATAGTAGCCACTTCGATCAAAGGATCAAAATCAAGACGCCCTTTAATCTCATCACAAGCGTTATTAGTATAGGTGATTACGCCAATTTTTTGGCCATGCAAACGCAAGTGTTTTGCGCTTGACTCTCGTAGTTGTTTTAAGGCTTTTACTAATGACCGGGTTTTCCCTGACCCTGCGCCGGCAAATAAAAAGAAACTCTTAGGATTGTCTAATGAGAGATATTCACTGATTTCATTGTCTACATGCTCATCAATATTATTATTGTCCACAAGAGCAATGTGTTCCATCAGCTATACTATCCTTCACTCTCTTGCGTAGAGTTTTCGTTCGGATTTAAAATTTCTTTCTGTTTTACTCTCACTTGACGCTGTAACCATAACAGTCCTTCATTGATGTAAGTTGGGACTTTCAGGTTATCAAGCTCTTTCGAATTTAGTATTTCAAGCGCAAATTCAGCCTTTTTGCCTTCTTTTAAAGCGTCGAACATGATCTTTCCAAGATCATAGGAAGATTTTGATTTCTGTAATGCTTCTCTAAATTTCTTTATCAGGCCTTTACCTTGTAAACTTCTAAATATTTCTAAGTTTTCATAAACAAGTGCGTCTTCAAATGTATTGGAAAGTGCCTCATCTTCAGTGTTACTTTTATTATTTAGATTAATTTTAAATGGACACTGATAAGCGACACAAATCGAAGATAACTGGTATCGTTTTACCTTTTTCTCGGACGATAAGTTTAATAGAATATCTACAGATTCCACTTGAGGAAACCATTTTTTCAATGTAGGATTTTGCGTGATTTGCTTTTGTCCTCTCACAGGTTGTACAGAAACGTTATTTTTGGGTTCAGATGTATCCAAGTCTGTAATGACCAGTGTGATTAGGCCCAAAGCTTCGATTAATGAGCTTAAGCGATGTGCGTGACTGCCACCAATTTCTAATACTGTTATATAAGCTTGGCTTAGTTCCTTAAAGTGCTCACGGATAAAATACGGAATAAACATTCTTTCGGCAGAACCTTCGACCAAAATTGCTGCATCAGCAAAAAACAGGTCACTGTGCATTAACTTTAAATAGCGGGTTACAAAATTTTGAGTATCATCATTCGCTCCAAAAACATCAGATAAATTAACGACAGAGGAAATTGGCACCTTATTTGATCCTTTTTGCGCAGGCATCCTCCGGAAATAACGAAGATTAGAAAAATCACTTTCATGTGCAATGTGACTGGAATGGGTACTGATGATTAGTTGTGTTTTAAAAGTACTATTTCCCCCCAAATATTCATGATGGCGTAGAACGTCGTAGGCCTTACGAATGAAAACCTGTTGTACCTGTGCGTGTAAATGGGCTTCGGGTTCTTCAACCAAAACTAAGTGCAACGGTTCAATGGATGACTCCGTTTCGCCTGATGTCCTTTTGTCCGCTTTACGAACCTGCATCCATCCATCGCGAAAGCTCATTAGCTTGAAAACCATGGCGATCAAGTTTTGATACCCCAAACCATTATATTGCTCCGGAAGGCGTAAGGGAATTCCCTGTGTATTGCCTACCTCGAACTGAACAGCCGAGGGGTGATTAAGGCTATCCATTGGTCGAATTTTAGTTGAAATGGTTAACTTAGGATCTGTGAGCCCCGGATATCCCAAGCTTTCCAGTTCATCCATTGCTTTTTTAAAAGCATCCGCCAGCCTTTTATCAAACGTGTTCTGTGCTTCATCAATGGCTTTTAAAGCATCTAAATCCTCAGATACTGGCAACTTATACGGGTCTAAATGCTTTGTATAATAGGCTCGAAGCTGATCAGATAACTTACGTTTATTACTATGCTGCCGATCTTGTTGTTCGTCATTACCAGATTGGCTCCCTTTATTTTCAACATCTGAAAGCCCTCGTTGGGCAACGATCTCATCGATAAGAATTAACCCACGAAATGGGTCTTTGTCCAAAGATTCGCTGTTTAGTGGTAAGGGTTGAGGAAGTGCTTTGCCATTTTGGTAGTCGCACTTGGCTGGATCTAAGATGTAGGCCTTAACCTTAAAGAGACTGTTCAATTGTTTATCGAGAAATTCACGCATCGTACGTGGCCACAACTTTAATTTGGATTCCTTTCCTTTCTGTGCACCAGTCTCTTCGGCCATTTTTCTGGCGGAAAGATAATCTTTGTAAAATTCCTTGATTTCCTTAGGTTCAAACCTTAGTCGAACACCAAGCAAATCGCCTTTCCAATCTAATGTCGGTAAAAGATGACAAACATGATGAAGTTCATTGTCCGTCACTTGCAACCAGATATCCATAGAAGGTAAAACATCTTCCCATTTATCCACGGTTGGTATTTCCATGGATTGTGCTGACTGTTTTTCCCAGTCTCTTCCAATTTCGTTGATCTTTATCCTGGAGTGGACCCCTTTGTCAAGACCGTTTCTAAGAGTATTTAAGGTATAACCCTCTATGAGGGTCTTTTCTTTGTTTTTTGCCATTAGGCCGTTTTCCGCAAGGTTGAGAGTTCGTTATACACCTCGACAGGCGTTCTGCCACCAAGTGAAGCATGTGGGCGTTCAGTGTTGTAAAACTCGAAATAAGTCCGCAGCGCATTGTTCACAACCTC
>JADFXO010000253.1 GCA_015233485.1 Nitrospirota bacterium | reverse complement strand
CAGATGCTGATTCAGCAATCCCGTATGGCGGCAATGGGAGAAATGATAGGCGTCATAGCCCACCAGTGGAGACAACCCATAAATGCAATCGGCCTGATAGTACAGGACCTCGTAGACGCCTTTGAGCATGGGGAAGTGAACAAGGAATACCTTGAAACCGAAATCCAGGCAACTATGCAGCACATCGGATTTATGTCCCAAACGATTGACGATTTCAGGAATTTCCTTAAACCATCAAAGGAAAAACGCAGGTTTGACATCAAAAAGGCAATAGAGGAAATAATGTCCATGTTTGAGGGTATATTAAAAAGAGACATAGTCGTGGTATCCATAGAAGACTCTGAAGATACATATCTGACAACCGGCTATCCTAATGAGTTCAAACAGGTTATCCTGAATATCATCAACAACGCCAGAGACGCTATCGTATCATGCCGCAAAAAAGGGCTGCTTGACAAAAACGCGCAGGGGCGGATAACAATCCGCCTTGAAAAGGCCGCCCCCCCCCAAACGCAAGACGCAGACAACAAGGTAACCGTGCATATCAGAGACAACGGAGGAGGCATCCCCGAGGATATTTTAAACAAGGTATTCGACCCGTACTTCACAACCAAGTCCGAGGACAAGGGCACGGGCATTGGCCTCTACATGTCCAAAACGATAATAGAGAACAACATGGGCGGACGGCTGACAGTGCAAAACACATCCATCGGGGCTGAGTTTACTATAGAAATATAGGGGTTGGTATGGATAAAGGGGCTGTCTTGACGGCAGCCCCAATCGCTGTCTTATCTTAGCTCGCCCACTTAATGGCTTCTACCGGACATGTATCAATGGCTTCCTGAACGTCGCAAGTGCCGCACTTATCTGGAGAGGTCACAACAGACTTGTCCCCCTGCATTGTAAACACTTCGGGACAAAGGGACACGCACGTCTCACATCCCGTACAAAGGTCGGGCTCTACATATGGAACCTTCATCTTACAATCCTCCTGCAACAGTTTGATCGGGTACTCAATGCACCCTATTGTTATTAATGCACACTTAGTCTGTATCTTTACGGCGATTTATGATAAACTAATTGTCCTCTTTTTGCAAGTAAAATATTATATAATTTATACTATGAAAGATAATAAGACCATAACGATACCGATAACCGGCATGACATGCGCCGTTTGCGCCCAAGCTGTTGAAAAGGCGATAAAGAAACACGCGGGCGTAGGCAGGGCCGCGGTTAATTTTGCCGCTGAAAAGGCAGTCTTTACAATGGACGGCACCACTGGGGACGGCTCTCCTGATATTAACTCTATAGTCGAAGCAATAAGGGAGGAAGGCTACGGGGTCATGGCCTCAAAGGTGGAGCTCAGGATTTCAGAAATGAGCTGCGCCGCGTGTGTATCTGCCGTGGAGGGTGCTATCAGGTCAATCAGCGGCGTCATTGCGGCAACGGTAAATCTTGCTACGGAGAGGGCAAGGGTTGAATATATACCCACAATTACCAGTGTTGACGAAATAATTCGGGCGGTAACTGTCTCAGGTTATAAGGCCGAAACACTTGATGATGACGTAAAGGACACAGAAAAGGTCGAACGGGAAAAACAATATACCTCACTTAAGATAACCCTTTGGGCAAGCGCTGTCATTTCAACTATTATCATGGCCGCCTCTATGGTGAAACTCCCCGTGCTGTCCAGCCCGTACGTGCTTTTTGCCCTTGCCGCGCCTGTGCAGTTTATATCGGGGATGCGCTTTTACCGCGCGGCATTGTCGGCCCTCCGGCATCTGTCTGCGAATATGAACACCCTTATTGTTGTTGGTACATCGGCGGCTTTTTTTTACAGCGCGTTTGTAGTGTTTTTCCCTTTAAATCTTCATAGGCATGGGATGGAGCCTCATTTGTATTTTGACACATCGGCGGTTATCATCACGCTGATTCTTTTTGGGCGTACCCTTGAGATGCGAGCAAAGGGCCAAACCTCAGAGGCGATAAAAAGGCTCATCGGCCTTCAGGCAAAGACTGCCGCGGTGTTAAGAGACAACGTCGAGACGGCCATACCCATTGGCGAGGTGGCAGAGGGGGACATCGTCGTAGTGCGCCCGGGGGAGCGTATCCCCGTCGATGGGACACTCATAGAAGGGGCGTCAAGCGTCGATGCCTCTGCGATTACGGGAGAAAGCCTCCCCGTTGATAAGTCAAAAGGCGATATTGTCTATGGCGGCACGGTAAATCTGTACGGGGCATTTAAGATGGCGGCGTCACGCATAGGCAAGGCGTCGATGCTTGGGTCAATTATACGGCTTATTGAAGAGGCTCAGGCCACAAAGGCCCCGATTCAGCGGCTTGCTGATAAGGTGGCCTCGGTGTTTGTGCCGGCAGTTATTGTAATCGCGGCGGTTACGTTTATACTCTGGTTTTTCTTAGGCCCTTCGCCGTCTTTCAATCGTGCCATGATGAGTTTTATCGCAGTGCTTATAATCGCGTGCCCGTGCGCGCTTGGTCTGGCAACCCCGACGGCGGTTATGGTAGGTACGGGAATGGGGGCTGAGAGGGGAATCCTTATAAAAGGGGCTGATGCCCTCGAAACCGCGCACAAAATCCAGGTCATCGCCATGGACAAGACCGGCACACTGACAGAGGGCAAGCCCTTTCTTACCGGCATTGAGGCGCTGCGAAGCGGATTTACCGTCGGAGACGCGCTAAGGACGGCCGCCTCGGCAGAGAAATACTCAGAACACCCCATAGCCAGGGCCATCGTCGCAAAGGCTATGGCCGACAATATGGAGCTTTTTGACCTCGATTCCTTTGTCTCCATAACGGGCGGCGGCGTAAAGGGCACACATAAAGGCAGCGATATTATGATTGGGAGCGCCCGATTGCTTATTAACGAAGGTATTGATGTAACCGTTAACGATGAGGCCAGGACGACCGTTTACTTAGCCATAGATAATGACGTAAAGGCTGTTTTCTCAATATCAGACACAATAAAAAAGACGTCCAAAGACGCGGTAACTAAACTTAGGGCAATGGGTATCGAGACAATAATGCTGACCGGCGACGACAGACGCACCGCGGAGGCCATAGCCCGCGAGGCGGGCATAGGCAAATTCTACGCGGAACTCCTGCCAAACGAAAAACTGGATATAATCCGGGCAATAAAAAAGGAGAATAAAATCGTCGCCATGGTAGGAGACGGCATAAACGACGCCCCTGCCCTTGCCGAGGCCGATGCCGGCATAGCCCTTGGAACAGGCGTTGACATCGCCATTGAAGCGGCAGACATAACCTTAATAAAAGGAGACCTCATGTCAGTGGCGGATGCAATAAGCCTCTCAAGGCTGACAATCAGGACAATCAAACAAAACCTGTTCTGGGCATTTTTTTATAACATAGTGGGCATCCCCATTGCCGCCGGAGTGTTGACATTATTTGGCGGCCCGTCGTTAAACCCTATGATTGCCTCTTTTGCGATGGCCTTTAGTTCTGTCAGCGTGGTGAGCAATTCGCTGAGGTTAAAGAGGAAGAGGCTGTAACCCCAAAAAGGCAAGCAAGTGTCATCATTTTGTCCAGTTTTGGCCTTACCAAAAATCTCAGGGTACGCTTATTTTTAATGAACCATTATTACTATCTTGCTAACAGATCAACATACAGTGAAACAATCATATCCATCATTTTATCCTGTGAAAATAACGACTGGTATCTTTTGTGGCAGTTATCAGAGAAAAAGTGGTACAGCTGTTTATCTGTGGAAATTGTCTTTATTGCCTGCGAGAGTTCCGCGGCATTTCCCGGGTTTACAACAAGCCCCGTAAGACTATCTTGATTTACCCAGCTCACACCTGTCGGGATATTTGTAGTGACGAGGGGTTTTCCAAAGGACATTGCCTCAACTAATGCAATCCCGAAGGCCTCGGAGCGTTCCGTAGAGGGAAGGCAGAATACGTCGCACGCCTTGTAGTAGGAACCCATGTCCGAACTGTTAATGTGGCCAAGCAAAAACACCTTGTCGGCAAGTCTTTTTTGGTCAATAGTTTTTCCTAGTTTATTTAAAAGCGGCCCGTCACCGCCTATGAGTATGGCATAATCATCGGAGAGGGACGCTGCAGCCTCAATTAAATAATCAAATCCCTTGTAATATACAAGTCTGCCGAGGGAATAGATAATTATTTTCCCCTTGTAAAGGTTTCTTATCGCGGCAACCTTATCCTCATCCGCCTTAAGTTCGGATGTCTTTATCCCATAGGGAATTATTACGGTTTTATTGGAAAAGTTCCTCAGGTATTCAGAAGTTTTAGCATAGATAACGCTTGAGGCAATAATCGCATCCGCGCGGTTCAGGAGCCAGTGTATTAAGAATTTAAAGGGTTTTACCAGATGCCTTTGTCTTATTATATCGCTGTGCCAGTGTACGACAATTATGCCTTTGGGCCTGGCAAGAAAAACTGCCGCCACTGCCAACGGGTCTGGAAAGTGTACGTGAATTATATCGTAATTGTCCTTTATCAGAAGATACTTATTTATCAGCTGGGGGGAAATGGATAGTGAGAATATTTTACCGTAGGATTTTGTCCTGTATATTTTATATTGGCCAATGGTTTGCTCGCAGTAAATGTTTTCGCTGTTAGACCCTAAGACGTCACACCTGATGTTACGTTCGTTTAAGCCCTCCGTAATATTTGAAATAGCTGTTTCGATTCCCCCCTTAATGGGCGGATAGGATTTGCCGAGCTGCAGGACTTTCATCTGCACTCCTCGATTATCTTGAGACAGGCGGCGGCAGATACCCTCCAACTGAACTGAGCCGCCCTTTGGGTGGCCTTTTCTACCAGGTTTTGCCTTAGTGCGGCGTCTTCAACCATGACTTTCAAACCGGAGGAGATACTGTCCACATCATAGGGGTTAACATAGTAAGCGCCGTCAGAACATACCTCCGGCATGGCAGAAGTATTCGATGCCATAACCGGACATTTGCAGGCAAACGCCTCAAGCAGCGGTATTCCAAACCCTTCATAAAGAGATGGATATGCGAAAAACAATGCCTTATTATATAGGGCGGCAAGTTCCTCGTCGGTAACATAGTTGATGAGGCGGATATTGTCATCAATCATCTTTCCTATTAAATCACAATGGCTGCCAGGATATACATTGCTTGTATCGCCCACGACGACTAATTTAATACCGTCGAAGCGACATGCCTTAAAAGCGCGGATAAGGTTGTAAAGGTTTTTCCTGGGGTTTAGAGAAGACACCGCAAGGATATAGTCCCCCAGGGGCGCTGAAAAACCTTCTTTGGCCTTTTCTGAAAAACCCTCTTTGACGGCGCCTCCGATGCCCTCTATCCTGCTTTCTTGTATGTTCAAATACTTTATGATCTCACCCTTAGAAAAGCAGCTTGAAGTAATGATTTTCAAGGCCTTCCCCGCAAGCCCTGGCATAAGGGCGCTGTAGAGGCGGCGAACCCCCCTTGCATACCACTCAGGGTTTTTTAAAAAAGAAATATCGTGGAGTGTCAACACAAAGGGTTTATACAAATAAGGCGATGTCTGTGTAAGATTAAACAACAGAGGATTGCTATTTGTCTTTAAATATCTGAGGAGGTCGAACTGCTCCCACAGGTGACCTTGCAGGCTTCCATATTGCAGCACGTTTAAGCCACGGGATGCCTCGGTTTTTACCGGCCCTGACGGGCTTACGAAGGTAATATCCCTTCCGCTCAAATGCCTCGATATTTCAAGGGCGTATCTTTGCACACCGGTAAAAGGCTGCGTAAGAAACCTCGCATTTATCACCACATCCCTTCTCATTTATACATTTTCCTCATTCGGCTCTGCTGAACAAACGGTGTCAACCCTGTATTACCCTTCCG
>JADFXO010000252.1 GCA_015233485.1 Nitrospirota bacterium | reverse complement strand
AATGAAAAAGTGTTTTATTTCTTTCAATATCATCGACATTACGGTGTAGATGTGTATTTAATAACTCAAGATGTCTTCTCAATGCCTAAGCAGATTACGACTTTATCAGAGTATTATTTAAAGGCTGTTCAAAGAAGTTTAAAATTTAATAGAGGCTTCATTTATAAAAAGATGATTGATGAAGAAGTCTTGACTAATTCGGTTCTTCCTGTAGATATAAAGGTATTTCGTATGTACAGTAGTTACAAAGTAGAAGAAACTGAAAAGCCGAAGTCTGCGTATACAAAGTTTATTGTAATATGTGTAATATTATTGTTGTTTACTATAGTTATGTTTAAGTATGTATTTTTACATTTGTTTGTACATGACAAAAAGAAAAGTGTAAATGTTGCAGACAAAAGTCATAAAGTCGGAGTCGTAACTAAAGATATAATAGTCCCTAAGTACAAAGTATTTGAGTATAATAACCTGGTTAAGAATGTTGATATGAAAGATAACAAAATAGTTGTTAAAGCAGTTAGTACCGATACAAATACAGATAATAAAATGATATTGAATAGTGAAGAAAAGAGAAGTAGTGTTTCAGTTATCAATGAGTTATATATCATTATAAAAAGGGGTAATTCTGTTGTAAAAATGAATTTAGATTATGATAATTATAAGTCTGCTTTAGTCGGGTGTAAATTAAATAATAGTGGAGAGGTTGAGGGTTTCGCAAGGCAAATATACGAGTGTAATAACGGTTCTAAAAAGATTGTATATGATGATAAAAAGTATGAGAATAGCAACGAGGTCTTTGAGCTTGAGCACACCGGTAAGGTAGAAAAAAATAAAAATCAGTTCGATGTACTTACCACAACTAATGGTAAGCCTTTTATGGAGGCTCCTGTTGTAAAAAGTAATGACAATAATAAAGAAGTAAATAGTTTGCAAACAAAAAGATAAATATTTTAGAGCAGGTACTGTTAAATATAGCATTGCGAATATTAGGATTATATGATAGAATATGAAATAACACTTAGAAGGGTGGGCAAAACATGGAGAAAAAGCAAAAAAGAGGCATAGAAAAAGGGAAATTCATAACCAAAGGCATAGACAGCCGGACAGAGAAATTATCGGGAGTAAGCAATAATAAAGCAATTAGTTCCGTTGCCACCTCTAACTTGGTTAAAACAAAAAGTTCGAGTTGTAGCATTGCTGACGCTGATAATGATATCATGACGTTGGATGGAAGAGACAGCGAAATATTTGTTTCAGCTCTGCTACATCCTGCATTACCATCGGGCCGCTTAAAAAAAGCTATAGCCCGCTATAAAAAAATCATGGATTAACGTGCCCGAGTTGTTCCATTCAAAACTAGTCATCGAACAGCTCGGCAAGCATCATGATCGAGCGGCTTTTGATTGTGGTATAGAGGAGTTGGGGCATTATATACGAGTGCAGGCCAGCCAGGACATAAAAAAGAAAGTTACTGCAACGTTCGTCCTTGCCGGTGTTTTGCCTGCAATAATCGTCGGGTACTATTCGCTTTCTTCAACTATTGTAAAGGTAAAGGAGTTGCCGGAACAGGTAGCTAAAAAGCTGCCTCGCTATCCCACGATGCCTGCAACGCTGATTGGCAGGCTAGCGGTCGACCGTCGTTATCAGGGCAGCGGTTACGGAGAATTATTACTAATGGACGCTCTAAAGCGATCTCTTATTTCGACGGAGCAGATCGGTTCAGTAGCAGTTATTGTTGAAGCCAAGAACGATAAGGCAAAAGCTTTTTATGAGCATTTCCAGTTTATACCGTTAGTCAATTATTCTTATAGGCTTTTCCTGCCGATGATAGAAATTCAGGATTTTCTCGCCTAATAGCGCGACATTCGCTAAATTAGATAAAAGATTACTTTTGTCCTGCTTACAGAAGGAAATCGTTTTAAAAATACCCTGCGGATGTCATAAAACATTGAATCACGAGAACAAAAAGTTTTTTGCTTCTTTTTTTCAAAAAAGAAGTCTGTCTGAAGGACATTTTTTAAATACCATCGAGGCGCTTATATTAAAATAAAATACTTCCTTATTGCCTTCACGTGGACTGGGGCGTATACCCTACCCATTTTAAACGGTAGGACTACATGGCCTTCCTGGGGAGCAGGTGGAGAGAAAAAAACACCTGAAGAATTACTTAAAGATGCCTAAGAGCTTAGCGAGCAGGTCTATTGCTTTGGGATTTGTTAGAAGTATAACAAATAGAAGAACGATGAAATGTAACTTCATGTCGCTACGAATCGCTTTTATTTCGTTATCGATTTTATTAGTGAGATTTGTTTCAAGAAGTTCCAAATTATTAGACAGCCTTGTTTCAAGAAGTTCTAAATCTGCTTTTGTAGCAGCTTCGGCTTTGACTTTCACCGATACGTCCTCAAGAGCTTCTACAATGGCCATGCTTCCTTCATTGCCTATCTTATCTTTGAGTATGTTGTATAACTCAATCGTTTTAGTCATATTCATAGGTTATCATAGTCAAGGAGTGTTTTGCAATAATCAAAACGTATTAAAGTCAACTACAAATTTATATAAAGGCTGGACTGCCCGGTTGAACGTCTACGACAGGCTTCCCGATAGAAGTTCTCGACGGCCGTATTGATGGCTCCCAGGTGGATATCCTCATAAGCTCCCCGGTAGAACGTCTGGATAGGCTCAGGCTCCCTGTCAGGTCATTATTAAGACCTGACAGGATCCCAGCGAGTGTGAAAATGAGAATGTGGAGTAAAGACCAGAATTATATAATTTGTAAAAAGGGTAAAGTGGTCGCCTGGTGATTTATCCAAGGTGATTACCATTGCCTCGGAAGCATAAGACAATCTGCAAAAAACCTGCTAAGCGAATAGTATCACAATAATAGTTGATACTCAATGCTTGGCAGGGTAAAAATTAAAAACCTATCTTTTTTCTGGCAGAGACCAGACTTTCTATTACGTGACTAGCTTCATCTTGGGTGACATCCGAACATAACGAAAGGCGAATCAAGGCGTTTCCTTTGGAAGTGGCGGGATACTTAAACAGCGCACCCACAAAACCGTCTTTTTCCAAACAATCCTTAACACTATCACTCTTAGCCTCATCGCCAATAAATATGGGAACGATGTGACTATTTGAGTCTAAGATGTTAAAGCCGTTCCTAAGCAGCTCGCCGCGTATATATCCGGAAACATCTTTTAATTTCTGTCGCTCTGCTTCTCCGAAGTCTCCCTTAATAAGAGCAATCATTTTTACGAGTGTTTCTGCCATCCAGGGAGGAACAGGTGCCGAAAAGATATATTGAGGACTGCAAAAGCGTAAAAACCAACTTAGAAACGTGTTTGACATGGTGACATAGCCACCAAGCTGGCAGAAAACCTTCGTAAGCGTTCCCATAATTATAATCCGAGCACGATAATTTTCCATCATAGTCACTTCATAGGCGACACCGCGACCCTGAGGCCCTAATGCGCCGATAGCGTGGGCTTCGTCCAAATACAACAGGCAGTCATATTTTTCTGCCAGTTCACAAAGCTTTTTGATATCGAACATTTTTCCCGAACAAGAAGACAGGGTGTCGCTGATAATCACTCGCACTGCTTCTGTATTTTTGGATTTTTCCAGTTGTGCTTCCAACTGTATATAATCCATGCTGGCAAATTTGCTAATAATGCAAGTGCCCTCTTTGGATTGAGATTTGGATAACCGAGCGCCACGCTGTAAAGAAAAATGGCTGTCACTGTCAACAAAGAACATGGTAGGAATATTTTTTGTCGTTTGACCCATTCCCGTTTGATACAAATAGGCCGCAAGATGTGGCGTATTCATTCTAAGACCCAAAGCCTGAATAATGTTATCATTAGCTGTGTAGCCCGTAGTGAATACAATGCTCTCGCTCATTCCGTGAAAGTCCGCCAGAACTGATTCCAGCTTTACATTCGATCCGGACTTCATCACCATTTGTGAGGCGGGACAACTAATATCATAATTCTTTATACAATCAATCATGATCTCGCGAATTTTGGAACTGGAACCCAGGCCTAAATAATCCAAACGAGTCAAATCAAGCTTGCGATCTCCTTTAACAACAAGATATTTGCAATTGAACTCTTCAGCATAAGATTGCGGATTTACTATATTAATCTCAGCGCCCTTACTTGCAAATTCTGCCGCTTCTTTCATCAGTGTTTCTATCACGTTTTTCATAAATATTCCTCCTAACCCAATCTATTCAACAAAAACGGTTTAACAAACTGATTCCACGTAACTATTCCCACGCCTGTCCAGATGGAAACCCAGAATACTACCGATAACAATGTCCCCGGGATAATATAGAGAAGATTTTGGCTCAAGCTTTTTTCTCGCCGGAGCAAAATCGTTACGATAGGTGGTCCGACAATTAAAGCTCCGATGAAATATATCCACCAGTAGCCCTTGAGCATCATCTGTTTCAATAAACGTTTGAAGATTCGATGGTTAGGGATTTTATTATCGTATTTCAGTTCGTTTAACTGTTGCAATCCCAACATATCCCATGAGTACTTTTTTTCAAGAAACCCATGGAGATATACGAAAATCAATGACAAAGTAAACAGAATTAGAAACATAATCAGAAACGCCTTCACATAACTGAACATATTGCTGATTAAATAGCACAATCCGTCATACCAATGGTACACAACAATCAAAAAGACTGTCACGAATCCGTCCTTCACTTTTCCGCACCACTCAAAAAAGAGGTGCGTATGCTTGGTAAATATTTGATTTATCAAGGTACACTTCTTTTGGATTTGTTAAATTATATTTGCCATCACATAATAAATAACACTATACATAATTTAGCTTTTGTCTATACCAGTTAAATGAATCAATTTATTGGCCGTATTTGTGGATGTCTAAGATTGCTTATAGAGCAAGCTATAATAAGGGTATACAAAAAATATAGTAAAAGGCAAGGGTTATTCAGCTAAAGAAAATCTACCATATTTTAATAAGAATATAAGTAACGGGTGTCGTCGAGTGAGGCGGACGAACGAAGACGACACAAGGAACGGTTTAACCGTTCGTTTCTGGCCGGCGTAAGCCGGCCCTGATAAATCTATATATAGCGAACACCAAAAGTATTTTCCAATAATGATTCTAAACTAGACTTTTTTACATGTAACATGTCATGATATAATCATGTTAAGAAAGCGTAGGGCTCCTAATTTTGAAAATTGCACAAGCGAGGAGCTATTAGTTGCCATGAAGGCGACGCCAAGAAAACAGAACTACATACGTATGTTTGCAATCTACCAGTTATCATGTAAAGTTTCGTTTGAAGTAGTCGCAGAAAGTAATCTAATCACTTATAAAACGTTAAACAATTGGGTAAACCGTTTCAATAAGCAAGGAATTGATGGTCTCATAGACAAAACCAGCAGTGGTAGGCCACGCCATATAGACGAAGAAAAGAGTAAACGATATTGCCACCTGATAGATAATCCCCAAGAGGCAGGTGAAGCCCATTGGACCGCCAGGAAATTTCATGGTTATTTAAGCGAACACCTTAACCATGAAGTGGGTTATACAACGGTATTGAGATGGCTGAAGGACAATAAATATCGTTTGAAAGTACCCCGCCCCTGGCCAGACGTACAGGATGAAGAAGCACGCAATGCTTTTGTAGAGCGGCTTCAGGTTTACCTTAACGACGGGAATATCGAAATATGGTATGGTGATGAAATGGGAGTGGAAGGAGACCCCCGTCCACGAAAAAGATGGGCACAGATAGGAGAAAAGATTACGGTTCCACATAATGGGGGTCATATACGGGCGAACGTTACAGGCATAGTCTGTCCTAGAACCGGGGAATTCTATGCGCTGGAATTTTC
>JADFXO010000251.1 GCA_015233485.1 Nitrospirota bacterium | reverse complement strand
AAATCCATTGATTCAGAGGGTCAACTCATAGAATTTGGGGGTGTTACAGTCCTCATCGGGCCTAATGGCGCTGGTAAGAGCAACTTTATTTCATTTTTCAGGATGATTAACGAGATGACAGAAAATAATTTGACCGGCTATATAGGCGGAAATGGCAGGGCGTCGTCTTTTCTTTATTTTGACCCTGTAACAACGATGTCACTAAGAGCCGAGATTATTTTTTCTAATGAAGAAGAAAATATAAAGAATTCCTACAGGTTCGGCCTCAGTTATGAGATAGGCAATACGTTTGGTTTCAACAATGAGGAAATTGCGTATAAAAAAGACGATCTTCCCGAAGAGCGAACGGTACTGCAGACTGTCGGTTTTAGAGAGAGTCTGCTGAACCAATATAAGAGGGCTGTTGGCAGGGAACGTGTTATTTATGACTTGCTGAAAAATTTTTCGGTTTATCAGTTTCATAACACCTCAGGGACTGCCGGATTCAGAAGGAGTTGTAACATCAGCGGCGCTAGTACGCTGCTTGGCGACGGCAGCAATCTGGCCTCGATTCTATATGCGATGGCAAACAATTCGGCAACATCAAAGTATTATAAAAGAATAGTATCTCGTATTAATGCGATATTTCCTCAATTTGATGATTTTGTGCTTGAACCTTTGGGGAAAGAAGGAGTAGCTCAGTTTCAGACAGAATTGAAGTGGAAAGAGAAGGGACGGGGGCAGATATTTGCCCCTTATCAACTCAGCGACGGGTCGCTGCGGTTTATGGCATTGACCACGTTGCTTCTTCAACCGCCACATTGGCTGCCCCGCGTTATAGTTATAGATGAGCCTGAACTAGGGTTGCACCCAACGGCCATTTCTGATTTGGCCGGCATGGTAAAGTCCGCAGGCAGGCACGCCCAGGTTATTCTCGCAACACAGTCGCCGCGCCTTGTGGATGAGTTCGAACCAAATCAAATTGTTGTCGTTGAGTATGTCGATAGAAATAAACGCAGTGAGTTTAAGAAACAAGATAAAGATAAATTAGCCGAATGGCTTGATAGATACACGCTTAGTGACCTCTGGGATATGAACATACTTGGAGGCAAACCATGAGTTTTATCCGTCTGCATATTACGGTTGAAGGTCAAACCGAGGAAAGGTTTGTTAATAAAATACTTGCTAAATATTTAGACCACTCAAAGATGTCGGTAAGTGCAAGCTGTATTACAACCATGATTGATAAAAAACGCAATGTCACACACAAAGGTGGTTTGCCTAACTATAAAATTGCCAAAGATAATATCACGTCGTTGCTCAAACACAATAAAAAAGCTCAGGAATTCCGTTTAACTACAATGTTTGACCTTTATGCCTTACCAAATGATTTTCCCGAATATGATAAGGCTTTACAGATTAAAGACAAATATGCCAAAGTAAAGTTTTTAGAGGAAGAGCTTGCCAAAAATATAAATGATACCAAATTTATTCCATACATACAGCTTCATGAATTTGAGGCCATCATACTGGCAGATCCAAAACATCTTGATATCGCTCATCCCGATTATGATAAAGAAATAAAAAAAATAATCGCTATGGTCGCAGACGGTAATCCTGAGCTTATTAATGATAACTATGATACGATTCCTTCACGGAGAATAATTAAAGAGATTCCTGAATATGATAAAGCAGCCTCCGGGCCAATAGTGGCAGGTGAAATTGGCATTGCTAAAATCAGGGAAAAGTGCAAACATTTTGACAATTGGCTTACTACACTTGAAGCGTTGGGAAGGTGATTCAGGGGACGGGAGTTTTTTTTACCGGATGTTCATGGTAAAAAAGGGTGATAAAACGCTATAACTATTTGATATTACTTTATAATACGTCGGGATGTCAGTTTTTTCCTAGTGGTTGCAATGATATCTTTACCGGACAGCACATCCGGTATTTTAACACGTGCGGCATCTATCAGCTTCGCAACCGATTCACAGGGTATGAGGTATCTGATTGCATGTATCTACCCCATTAAACGACACTTCCCCGACACATAATGTGCAGAGTGGGGCATGAGGCCTGCCGCCGCTAACGCCTTGTTGGTGGCAAGGCCGGTAATATGCAGTCGATACCCAAACAATTCATCTTTGACCGTCGGGAAAAACCGAAAATCACTATCGCGCACCCATTCAAGCTTTGTGCTTTCGTCTCCACGATACACGATTGCGACATGAATACCCGGCTCGCGCCGCTGCCAGTCAAACGTGAAGCCATGCCCGGCCAGTAAAGCCGTATCCGCATTTGATGCCTGCGTGACTCCTTAGCGATTGAGCACCAAAATCTCTGAACGCTTGACGATAAAGCAACACAACACCCTCTGGCGCTGAAACACCAGCACCAAGCTCTTTCAGTTCATCAAGGCTAAGGTCGTCTATCTGCATCACGGCATCTTCCATGTCTTTGCTTAACATAATCTGTGTCACACTGGTCATGGCCTTATACCAAAATGCGAAGGAATTCGGAGCCATCCTGAGACTATGGCATCCTAAACCTGTCGAAGGATGCCTCCTAATAATCAAAACGAGCGGCTATTTTCTCCTGCGCTGAAACTTCATCTTCCTGCGCAGTTTCTTGTGCTTGTGTTTGGACATCTTCTTCTTTCTCCATTTTTTTACATTACCCACTACACTCTACCTCCCGTTATGATTATTTTTTATCTGTTCCATAAAAGTCTCAAGCTGCATCACTGTCGTGTTAGACTCAGTTCCGTCATAAGGGATGCTGATGGTGGGGACGGAGTAGTCCCTGCTTAATGCCCTCATCAGAGCGGACACAATCGTCCCCGGCATACAGCCAAAGGGCATTGTGTTTACAATGCCGCCCACGCCGCGCTCCGCTAAATCAACCGACTTTCCTATGCTTAGTATCGTCTCACCCTCGAATGACTCATCCACGTACGGTCGCGCCTTTTTGATTATCTGGCGCGTGTCCGGTTCGTGCAAGGTCTTCAAAAAACCCTTAAAATACTTGTGATACTGCCTCTCTATGTTCTTTTTATACAGCCTCTTTATGACAATGTCTATAGTAGCAGAATAATCCCTTTTTATCAAGGCATGTTTAAGCCCGAAATAATTCACATAATATATCCACTCCTCAACCGGCGCGAGCCAGACCTCACCACCGAGGGTCTCTATCCTCTCAACAAGGTTTTCATTAGAAAACTTATTCGACCTGACAAATATCTCCCCCACCACGCCTATTGCAGGCCTTTTTACAGCGCGATTAACGGAGACGGCCTCAAAGTCAACGCGCATGTCTTTCAGGATGTCTGTCAACTTACGCCTATCGCATCTTATGGAATCATATATCTGCATCAGGAACTTGTCATATACTGCCTGAGTGCGCCCCTTTTCAGTTTCATAGGGACGCGTTTCGTGAAGGCACTTCGTAAGCAGCTCAATAGCCACGATTCCCTTCCATGTGCGGGTGATAAAATCCCTTCCCGCTATCCCCAAGTCCTCGTAGAAAGACGAATCCTGCACAGGCGAGAACAACTGGATGTCTTTCAGGCCGATGTTATCCAAAAGCAGCCTCTGAAATACGTTATACTGCCCGAACCGGCAGGGCCCAGTGCCCGAGGGCATGAAAAATGCCGAGTGTGCAGCGTCAAACCCCTCAGAGAATACCTTTCTCAGCATGTCGCCGGTTGTAACGGCACACGGGTAGCACTCCTTGCCGGAGACGTGTTTTCTCCCAAGCGCGATGGACTCAGAATCGCTTGGCGGCAATACCTCTGAGGCTATCCCCGAATACTCAAACGCCCCCGCAATGGCGAAGGCATGGTCGGACATGCGCGGTATATAGATTATGTTGTCCTTCGACGGCCGCATAATCGGCCTTACAAGCATCTCCGGCGGTTTTGACGGCCTTGTCTTTCTGTGCTCTATGCTGTCTAAAAAGGCCTCACAGCGCGTTATAGCACCGGCGTCGGCGCTATGCTCATCTATTTCGAGATGTAAAAACGGCTTATCGCCAAGTTCGTCCTTAAAATATTTTAATATAAAGGAATCCGGCCCGCAGTTAAAATTCCCTATGTATATGGGGTACAGATACGGGTTGTCCTTGATAAACCTGGCCGCCTTTATAATGCGTTGCCCGCTCCGCCAGTACATCTCCTGCCAGCGGTCGCTTATGTCAACCTTCGCCAGCGGCAGCATGTCCATCGGGATGGAAAGGACGTTTAATGAGGCCAGTTTTTTCGGTATCTGGAGGTTTACACCGCTGTCTAGTGAATTGTACGGCCTGCCTATGATAACAATCGTCTTTTCGGCAAGCCCTAAGAGTACCTGGCTGCCTCGTTCCTGCATCTCTATGTAAAACTCTTCCTGTGCGTTTTTCGCGTTTTTTATCGCCTTTTCTATTGTCTTTGTGGGCAGAGAAAAACTCCTGAAGGACTTTTTGAGCTGTTTTATAAGGAATTTATCGCCCCGCGTAAAGTCTATCACAGGTTTAAACAGGCGCATATGCTTAAAGGCCGCCCTCGACAGATACGGCATGGTCTGGGTATATGGACACGGTGAGCCTTTAGAGAAATCCTCACCCGGGGCGCTTATATTGATAAAAGACGGCAGAAATATATTGTCAATACCCTGCTCAAGCAGCCATTTGACATGTCCGTGGGCAACCTTTACAGGGAAACAAGACTCAGACAGCACCGTTTCAACTCCGAGGTTCACTACTTGTCTGTTCGTCTTAGGCGATACCACCACCCCAAAGCCCAGTTTGCCAAGAAGGGTAGTCCAAAATGGCAGAAATTCATGAAACAGGAAGATATACGGAATGCCAAGTACGGGTTTTCCCTTACCGTTTGACGATGGAAGCGGCGCCGGTTCATAGCCCTTCCAGAGGAGTTCCTCTCTGAAGGCAAAGAGGTCCTCAAGGTCTGACTTCTCTTTTATGTCATACTTCTCGCACCTGCCGCCGTAGAAGAGTTTCCTCTTTTCGCCCTCTATCGTAACACGGTTTATCTCGCATACGTTGGAGCAGCTCTTACACTCAAAGGACGAGACCGAATAAGGCCGCTGCGTTATCGAAAATCCCTTAAATGCCGAAGGCGTGCCGCCGGACTTAACATCTCTGGCAATCATGGCCATTCCGATTGCCCCCGTAACGTCGTGATTTGGGGGGACGGTTATCATCTGGCCGGTGAATTTCTCAAATGCCGCAACGACTGCCTTGTTATGTGCAGTGCCGCCCTGAAAAAAAATCTTTTTGCCAATCTTTTTACCTGCAACGACCCTGTTTATATAATTTTCCACAATTGAGTACGACAGCCCGGCAAGCAAATCATTTTTCTGTGCCCCGCGCTGGATATTGGCCATCAGTGAGTTTTCCATAAACACCGTACATCGTTCACCAAGATTGCACGGCTGGCATGAGGAGAACGACTCGCTGGCAAACTCCTCCTTTATGGAGATATTGAGTTTTTCCGCCTGTTCTTCCAAAAAAGAACCCGTACCGGCGGCACAGGCCTTGTTCATCTCAAAGTCCGTGATGACGCCGTCTTCAATGGAAATGTACTTAGAGTCCTGCCCGCCTATCTCGAAAATCGTATCGACGGTATCGTCGATGGAAATTGCGGCGGTGGCCTGGGCTGTGATTTCGTTTTTCACAATATCAGCGCCTATGAAATCAGCTATCATATATCTGCCTGAGCCGGTTGTGCCTATGCCCGCTATTTCAACCTTTCCCCCAATCTCCTTTTCTATCTCAACAAGGCCTTGCATTACCGCCTCTATCGGCCTTCCGGCTGTCATCAAATATTGCCGAGCCAGCAGATTGCCTTCTTTATCTATGACGGCAAGGTTCGTGCTTATTGAGCCGATGTCAACACCCATGTATGCCGTAACCTTCATGTTCTCTT
>JADFXO010000250.1 GCA_015233485.1 Nitrospirota bacterium | reverse complement strand
ATGAGTTCATTCGGCTTGTACGGGGCTATTGATTTAAATATAGTTCTGGCAGTCAGGTGCGCCAAGGTTGACAGGATATCCTCCGGTGGCAGAGAACTCCATCGCGATATTATATCCTCGGCCATGCGCGCGCCGAAGAGTTCGCGGCCTGTGGATTTTGGCGGACGTCTCTTGTAGTATGGATGGCTTAGCAACTCAGTGAGCAGGGTTTCGTTTCGTCTTCCTTTTTTTGCCATAGAGCCGTTTTTGTCGAACGTCTGTTTTCCATTTGAGAATATCCTTACGGCCTCGTCCATCAGGGAATTCCCCGGTCCTGTGTCAAAGGCTATGGTGTCTTGCGGCCTTTCCCCAATTATCGTTACGTTGGCGATGCCGCCAATGTTCAGCACGGCGCGCGTACTTCCCGATTTCCTGAATAAGAGATAATCGGCAAGGGGCACAAGGGGCGCACCTTCGCCTCCAGCGGCCATGTCCTTTGTCCTGAACCCGGAGATAGTAATTATCCCCGTACGCTCTGCTATTACGGCCGATTCCCCTATCTGAAGCGTAGAGCCGCCGCTCTTTCCATTTGGCGGGACATGGCAGA
Source organism: Nitrospirota bacterium (assembly GCA_015233485.1). Taxonomy (GTDB): domain Bacteria; phylum Nitrospirota; class Thermodesulfovibrionia; order Thermodesulfovibrionales; family Magnetobacteriaceae; genus Magnetominusculus. The sequence goes on along the minus strand of JADFXO010000250.1, from coordinate 5,339 downwards.
TGGTCTGGCCGTGTGACGCGATGCAGTCTATGTCCCTGGGGTCAACACCGGCAAGCGCTATCACCTTAAGGGCTGCCTTTGAAAATACCTCGCCAAGCGTGAAATTCAACCTGCATATGTGCTGGGTATCCCCTGTGAAGGCCTGTCTGACCGCGTCTCTTAATTTCTTATCGTACGGCACGTGTAAGTGTTTTATTACCCTCACGTCAATGTGTTGGCCGTTTGTATCCCTAATCTCCACCAATGCCGCGTCAACGCCGTCATGCGATGTGCCGGACATGAGGCCGACAATCAGAAAGGTGTCTTTTTCTGAGAACCCGCTCAACACCGGAGGGCCTCTCTGAGTGAACCGCCGGATTTGTCTAATAACCCGACGGCCTCGGCGAACTCAATGCCCTTTTCGTGCATGACGACGGCCGTTTTGGCGTTCCCCTGCGCCCTCTGAAACAGCTCTGCGGCGGGTTCGGCCGCAAGGCCGGTAAGTTCAGATATTATACGCATGGCGCGCCTCTTTAGCTTTGTGTTAGAGGGGATTACGTCAACCATATAACCCTTATAAACACGCCCAAGACGAATCATGGTTATGGTGGATATCATATTAAGTACCATCTTTGTGGCCGTCCCTGCCTTTAGCCTTGTCGAGCCGGCCACGATTTCCGGGCCTGTGGCGATTGATATAATGCCGTCAAGGAAACCGTATGTGTTGTCGCTGCAGGTCAGAAGCCAGCAGCGCGCGCCGCGCCGTTTGGATTCTTTTAGGGCAGATAAGACATATGGCGCGCCTCCGCTTACTGTTATCCCTATTACCGTATCATTGGCGGTAATCCCTTTGGCGGCATGAGCGCCCGCGGATTCGTCGTCCTCAGCCCCCTCCACACTCTTGGTAAGGGCGCGGGGGCCTCCGGCAATTATGCCGCGAATAACATGAGGCGGTGTACTAAATGTCGGCGGCATCTCAGAGGCGTCCAGGACACCAAGCCGCCCGCTTGTGCCGGCACCGAAATAAACTACCGAGCCGCCCGATTGTATTGCCTTAACGGCATCTTCTACGGCGAGGCATACGGCCTTTTTTGCCTTTTTTACCGCCTTCGCTATTTTGGCGTCTTCCCCGTTCATAAGCATAAAGATCTCCGCCGTTGACATGGCGTCTATATCGGCAGAGCCGGGGTGCAGACCCTCTGTTGTCATGGCATTATTCTAACATTTTTGTTACAATATATTCCTTAATCATGATGAGGATTTTATTAAGATATGCCGTATTGCCGGCAGTTGTCCTGTTTGTTGCCGGTTGCACGGGGGCTGCGATTAAGACCTCACCGGTATTACAGGCTATGTTCAAGCTTGCCGCAGACCAGTATCCAGAGTTCGGCGACGATGCCTCCACTGAATCGTTAAAGGAGGCGGTAAAACGAAACCTCAAATATTTAGACGCACTTAAGGCCGATTATGTCTTCCGGTACGGCGATGATACCTACACAGCGAGAGAGATAAGAGATTCGCTTCTATATTTTATGTCAATCCTCGACGCCTCCGGTGGCGATAGCCATATGCTTAATAAATCTATACGGGAAGCATTCACGGTATATAAGGCAGCCGGTTCGGACGGCCTTGGCAAGGTGTACTATACGGGATACTATGTGCCGGTACTCAATGGAAGCAGGGCAAAGGGCGGGCGCTATTGCTATCCCCTTTATGCGCTGCCAAAGGATTTGGTAAAGTCGGAGGGCGGCAGGGTTGTCCCCTACTACACGCATGAGGAAATCTATAAGGGGGCGCTTGCAGGCAGGGGGCTTGAGCTTCTATGGGTGGATAACCGCGTGGATTTATTTTTTCTGCAGGTGCAGGGTTCAGGCACGATAAGGCTTGACGACGGAGACGTGATAAACGTAACCTACGCGGGGTCAAACGGCCGCCCGTACCGCCCGGCTGGAAAGGTGCTCGTTGATGAGAATAAGATCCCGCTTTCTCAGATGTCACTGGCGGCCATAAAAAAGTACCTCGCCCAGCACCCGGAGGATGTTGACAAGGTGTTGTTTTCAAATCCAAGTTATGTGTTTTTTCGTGAATCGAAGGAATCGGCGATAGGCTCAACGGGAGTATCGCTTGTCGATGGGCGGGCCATTGCCACAGACAAGAGGATATTCCCGCAGGGCGCGCTGGTTTATGTGTCCACGAAAAAGAGTGAATTTGCGACGGACGAAAGCGTAACCGGCCAGAGCGCTCTGATGCGTTTCGCGCTCAACCAGGACACGGGAGGGGCGATAATAGGCCCGGGCCGGGCAGACTTTTTCTGGGGCGGGGGCACTACCGCCGAACTTCAGGCCGGCTATATGAAATACAACGGAGCACTGTATTTCATAGTGAAAAAGAGGAAATAACAGGGTGGTTTATTATTATAAAGACGCCTCATTTGTCCGCAGCGTGGTAATCTGAAATTTTGTCGAACCTCTTTTCTTTTCTGGATAGGAAAATATACACTTTCAGCAGTAATGGTTACAATGAATCCACTGCAATACATGTATTATTCGGCCTTCAAGTGGAAAAAACAACGTGCTCTGAAAAAGCGCGGGCGGCTGCCTCATATGGTCATAAGCGTAGGCAACCTCACTGTGGGAGGCACGGGGAAGACCCCTGCGGCGATTGCGCTTGCAAAGGAGGCCCAAAGGCGCGGCCTGCGCCCTGTAATCCTCACTCGCGGCTATAGGGGAACCCTCAAAGGCCCATGCTTTGTATCCCGTGGCAATGGGCCGATAGTAACCGCTGCGGAAGGCGGCGACGAACCCGTACTGATGGCAAACAGACTGCCGGGCGTTGAAATCATAAAAGGTGCGGACAGATACGAGGCAGGGCTTCTGTCCGAACAGGGGGATTTCTTTATCCTCGACGACGGCTTTCAACACTGGGGACTGCACCGGGCAGTTGACATCGTCCTCATAGATGCAATTAACCCTTTCGGAGGCGGGGGACTGCTGCCAACTGGACGCCTTCGAGAACCCGTAGACGCGCTCAAAAGGGCTGATTTCATAGTCAAAACAAAAATGGCGCGTCCATCGAAGGAGCTTTATACGTCCGGTTATTCGATTAACGGCGTAGCAATCCCGCCGCCTGCCTCATCGAAGTTTATTTACGGTGCAGCGCACATGCCGTCATGTCTGGCCAGCCGTGACGGTGTAACGTACCCGCTTTCGCACATTGCCGGCAAACGGGTCTTCGCGTTTTGCGCTATCGGCAATCCAGCCGGCTTTCATCAAACACTCTCATCCTTGGGCGCGGATATAGTTCATATGGCGCAATTCAGAGACCACCACTACTACACAGAGGCTGACGCGGGAAAGATACTGCGCGGCGCTGAGGGCCACCGCGCAGAGGTGATACTTACAACAGAAAAAGACATGGCAAAGTTGCCAGATACGATGCCTGGCGTTGTGGCGCTTTGCATAGATTTCGCCGCCGCCGCGGATTTTTATGGCGAGTTATTTAGTTTGGCGATTTATAGGGGGTTGTAAAAGTGCTATTGATTTTTTCATAATTGTTTTTGGATTTATCGGGGGCATTACCGGTATAATAAATGGTATGGTTGAACATGATGTGGGAGGTCAAATAGCGATTTGAAAAAAAATCTCCTGAGTCTCTGCCTGTGCGTGGTGTGTTTAATTGGCGCCGGAGGCGTTTACGCTGACAACGCTCAACTGTCATCACCTAACGGGAAAGAGACGCCGGGCAAGTTCATACCTGATGTCAGGCTGTTTGACTCACACGGCAAGGAGCGCACCCTAAAAGACATAATAGGGGGCAAGCCCCTTATTATCAGCGTCATATACACAAGGTGCAGTACCGATTGTATCGTTATAACTGACAGCTTAGTGGGAGTTATTGAGAGATTAGGAGGTATTGGACAGAACTACAACGTCCTGACGCTTTCGTTTGACCCTTCGGACACGCCGGAGATGCTGGCGAAGTTCAGGACTAAGCGGGGACTTGACACGGCCGGCTGGGTAGTTGCCGGAGGACAGGACAGTGAACTGAAGCGGCTTCTCAGCGCAATTGGATTTTCGTACAAACCTGGCAAGGAGACGGGTGAGTTCATCCATCCCAATCTCCTTGTCATACTAACCCCTGATGGCAGGATATCAAGATATATCTACGGGGTCAATTACGACGAGATGAATCTTAGATTGAGCCTGCTTGACGCCAAAAAGGGCACTGCCACTTTGAGCGTAATGGAGGGTGTGCTGCTCTGGTGCTATAAGTACGACCCGGCTACGGGTTCATATACTTTCAATTGGCCGTTTCTGCTTGAGGCCATAATCGGGCTGGCCTTTTTTTTCTCCCTGTTATTATTTTTCTTTGCCAGAAGGGTAGTTTGCTGTTTACGCAGGTTTGCCGATTCTACTACCGGACGGTCCAGCCCGCCTGAATAACCCGCCCCTTTGTACTAATTTTTCGGATATGACAGAATCTCAGGAAACGCGCCGGCTGCTTACTTTTTCAGTTTAGCTTGCTGTTGTTTTCTCTTTAATAACCTATTCCTGAGTCGCTTCAGAAATGAGGATTGTTTAGGCCTCGGTGTTAACTCTTTTTTAATCTCCTCTACAACTCGCTTCAGTGCCGCCTCTCCGTATTTGTTGTTTATACTTTGCAGGAAAAGCGAAATAAAAGCCCCTGCCTTGTTCTTCCTCCAAAGCCTGCGCGTTTGTAATAATCATATACGCAAGTGCCTCACAGTAACTGTCTGACATAACTCTGTTGTCCATAGCTTGTGACCTCCTTTTGTGTTTAAATAGATTTGTAAAGTGGACGGTGATGTCTTAACGCGTCACAACATCTCACAGATCAAAATATAACTGGTATTGAAATCTTCTCCACAGTCCTCATACGCATTGGTTCCACTGATGCGTTTATATATTTCTCCTTTAGAAGAAGTATAAGCAACGGGCAGTTTTGCAAAGTTCTTCTTTCCAATTTCCTCCTCTATCATGACCAGTATATCTTTCACTTTCCAGTCGTAAACCATCCATGGTATAACCTTTGAGATTCGTTCACCATTCATTCTAAGCTGCCAATGACGGTCCTCATCGAACACCAGATAAAATCGCATTTTAACATACGATCCGCTCTCGATTCCCTCAGGAAGTCTACTATGAATTGAGAAGGCATATATTCCACAGTCAAATACCAATGTTGGATAGCTGCCATAGTTGTCTATGGCAAATATCCTGCCTATCCCCTCATAAATGTCTATGTCAACTTTCTTAAGGGACTTTGTCGCGCTTTCAGACGGCGCTATTTCTATATCTATAAAAGTTAACGCGCTGAAAAACGTATCCCCAACATCACGG
>JADFXO010000024.1 GCA_015233485.1 Nitrospirota bacterium | reverse complement strand
AGCAGAAATGGCTTGGGCACATGATGGCTCGCTGGAAAAAGCTATACAAATAATGAAAGGCGCAAAGAAGGCTGGAGCTGATGCTATAGGCATACATGTTACTAACGTGGAGAGCTACATGGTGCCATATTATGGCAACGGGGAAGGAAAAGTATCGGCAGGGCGTGAATCTATGGATATTTACAATTATTTGTTAAATATCAATCTTTCTCATGATGATTGGCTGAGGTTTGCCGAAGAAACTAGGAAAGAAGGTATTTTGCTATGTGTAATGCCAAATGATATGAATTCCCTTGCCTTTGTTAGCAAACAACTTTCCCCCGATATATATGTGGTGCCATCGGCAAGTTTCGTAGAAGAAGAGTTTCTTAAAACAGTAGCCAAACAGAAGCGAAAGACTATGTTCCGTATTGGTGGTGCCACCGTTGGCGAGATAGAGAAGGTTATTAATCTGTTCAGAGTCCAAGGTAACGAAGATATTGTACTTCTCCACGGCATACAAATGTACCCTACCAACATTGAAGATACAAATATAGCGATCATCGCCTCTCTCAAAAGCATGTTTAATGTGGAAGTTGGGCTTGCTGATCACATTGACGGAGGAACCATGATGGCTAAAGCCATTCCACTGCTGGCTATCCCATTTGGAGCGTCCTGCATAGAAAAGCATATTACACTTAACAGGGATGAAAAAGGAGAGGACTTTGAGTCAGCTTTAAATCCATCTGATTTTAAAGAATTCGTCGATTTAGTGCGAGGGGTAGAGATTGCCATAGGGAGGGGCTACATGGGAGCCTTGAGAGATAGTGACTTGCGGTATAGAAACATTGTCAGGAAAAAGATTGTAGCTGCGACAGACATAGCTGCTACAACAGTGATTACACACAGTGATGTTACTTTCAAGCGGTGCGATGTGGGTATAACACCTGACATGTGCGATATGGTGTTTGGCAGGGTAGCGGCTGTTGACATCAGGAAAGACGACGTGATAACTCTCGATAAACTTAAAGGTTGTCTGCTATGAAGACAGGTGTGTTATTGTCGATCAGGGAAAAGTCGACCCGTTTTCCTGGGAAAGTGCTTAAAGTAATGCACGGGCAGACTATAACGGAGCATCTTATAGACCGACTCAAAATGGCAAAGTTGGTGGATACGATAATCATAGCTACTTCGGACGACCCAAGAGACGATGTGTTTGTGCCGATGGCTAAAGGTAAAAACATCAGCATATTCAGGGGAAGCAGACAAGACAAGCTCAAACGGTATCTGGATGCTGCCGACGCTTTTGGTCTTGATGCAGTGATCATAATCGATGGCGACGACAACTTGTGTTTTCCGGAATTTGTAGACAAGACGGCTGATTTATTGAGAAATGGCCAATACGATGGTATTTTCTGGAAAGGGCTTCCTATTGGGGCAGCCTCATCAGGTCTTACTGCCGGTGCACTCAAAAAGGTGATGGCGCTTAAAGCAGAAAATGACACGGAAGTCTGGGGAGGATACTTTATAGGAAGTGGATATTTCAACGTGCTGATCACCGACGTGGAGGAACCGTTTAATCACCCCGATATCCGCATGACTCTTGACTACGAAGAGGATTTTGACTTTTTTAAGGCCGTCTTTGACGAGCTATATCCAGTCAATCCGTTATTCAGCTCTTCAGACGTAATGAATCTGCTGGTACATAGAAAGCCTCACCTGAACGAGATTAACAGGGAAGCACAGGCAAAATTTGAAGACCATCTTACTAAAGCGGCTCCAGTGAGGTTTAAATAACAGTATGATAAAGATTAACTTGCTATGAAAATATGTGATATATGAGATTTTTGCAGATTGGTTTGGGTTCAATGGGGAAAAGACGTATTAGATGTCTCCAATCTCTTGGATATAAAGAGATTGTTGGTATCGATCCGAGAAGGGATCGCAGAGAAGAGACAGAGCGGTTGTATGCCATAAAGACATCGGAGAAAGTGGAATCGATTGATATTTCAGCCATAGACGCCATTATTATATCAACTCCGCCCGACAAGCATCTGTCTTATATCGAGTTTGCTGTAAGCAAGAATAAACCTGTCTTTGTGGAAGCAAGCGTTATACTCGATGGGTTGGAAACAATAAATAAAGTTGCTTTAACACAGGGTGTGCTTATAGCTCCCTCATGTACGCTCCGTTTCCATCCAGCAATAAAGGATATAAAACAGATAGTGCACAGCGGTTTTTACGGTAAAGTTACCAATTTTACTTACCACTCCGGCCAATACCTGCCAGATTGGCATCCATGGGAGAATGTGAAAGACTTCTATGTATCGCAACAAGAGACTGGAGGTGGACGGGAAATTGTGCCCTTTGAACTTACATGGATAGTAGATATTTTAGGATATCCAGTTGATGTGCAGGGTTTATATGGTAAAACCATGAACGTTGGAGCGGACATTGACGACACATACGTTGTGGCAATGCGCTTTAAGTCTTGTTACGGAAGTCTTTTGGTTGACGTTGTGGCACGCTATGCCGTAAGAAACCTGATTCTCAATATGGAGTATGGGCAAATCCTCTGGAATTGGGATGATGGCGTAGTCAAACTCTATGATGCCAACACTTGTCGCTGGATTTACTACCACAGTCCGCAGGGGCAGAGCGTAGCAGGGTACAACAAGAACCTTATCGAGGAAATGTACATAGAAGAACTGTATACCTTTATAGATGCGGTAAAGGGTAACGGCATATTCCCCAATACGCTGGATGATGATATAGAGATACTGAAACTCCTGGAAAGAATAGAGAGGCAAACAGATGGCAAGAGATAGGGGGATTGGATTATACAATAAAGCTAAAGGATTAATCCCTGGCGGCACGCAACTATTGTCTAAAAGGCCGGAAATGTATCTGCCTGACAATTGGCCGTCATACTATGAGCGATGTAAGGGGGTTGATGTTTGGGACCTCGATGGCAATAATTATGTTGATATGACCATTGCAGGAGTAGGCACCTGTACACTTGGTTACGGGGATGAAGATGTTAACCATGCAGTCACAGAAGCAATAAAAGCTGGCAACATGTGCACACTGAACGCACCCGAAGAGGTAGAGCTTGCCGAACTTCTCATGGAGATACATCCCTGGGTGGAAATGGTGAGATTTGCCAGGACAGGCGGAGAAGCCATGACCGTTGCCATACGGATAGCCAGGGCTGCAACCGCAAAGGAGAAGGTTCTTTTTTGCGGATACCATGGCTGGCATGACTGGTACCTGAGTGCAAACCTTTCCGACGACTCCGCCCTCGATGGCCATCTTTTGCCAGGACTTGATACGGCAGGGGTTGCACGGGTACTGAAAGGTACTACCATACCATTTCAGTACAACGATCTTAATGGATTTAACAATCTCATGGATAGACATAGTGATGAGGTTTGTGCCGTGGTGATGGAGCCAGTGCGGAATATCTGGCCAGAAAAAGGGTTTCTCGAAGGAATCAGGCAGATTACTGAAAATAATAAGGTTATACTTATTTTCGACGAGGTAACTTCAGGATTAAGGATGACCTCCGGATGTATTAGCCTGAGACTTGGCGTAACCCCGGACATCGCAGTATTGGCAAAAGCCCTCGGAAATGGTTACCCTATTGCTGCTATTATGGGGAAAGCTATGTACATGATGGCTGCCCAAAGGAGTTTCATCAGCAGCACCTATTGGACCGATAGGATAGGACCGGCCGCTGCCATAGCTACAGTAAAGAAACACTGTGCATGTGACGTGAGTTCCCACCTCATACACATTGGTATTCTTGTTCAGGACGGATGGAAAAAACTGGCGCAAAAGCACTCCATAGATATCCACGTATCAGGTATACCGCCTCTGAGTCATTGGCAGATTGACATGGAGGATAGCCAGCTCCTTCACACAGCCATTGTTCACAGGATGCTTGATAAGGGATACCTGACTTCAAAGGCCTTTTACTCTACATACGCTCATACGGAAAGGCATGTTTCAGGATATTTGGAGTCCCTCGACGGTGCCATGACAGAGCTTGTGCCCTATGCCAGAGATGGAAAAATACGTGATGTCTATAACGGTACTGCTGCTCACTCTGGATTTAAGCGGCTGACGTGATATGTACCTGTCCATAAGTAATTATATAAGAGAAGAGGAAAAGAAAGGGGCGGCTCTGCCCCCCTTTAGAACCCCCTGCAAGTGGACCAGTCCCCTTGACCCCATAAAAGTGCTACGTGATAATATGTCGGGCACTGTGTCCGACAATTATCGATTTCAGGAAGATCAAGAGGACACATGGCAGGGCTTTTAAAAGATAAGGTTGTTGTTATTACCGGTGCGGCTGGACTGCTTGGCAAGACTTTTAGCCATGCTGTTGCAGACAATAATGGAATTGTCATTATTTCTGACGTTGACAGTGACAGGGGGCTGGCCATGGAGAAAGAACTTAATGACAAACATAATGCTGTGGTTGCAAAATTTCACCATACGGACATTACAGACACGGTATCAGTGGATGGATCAATCAATGCAGTCAGGAAAGATTTCGGTAAGATAGACGCACTGGTAAACAATGCCTATCCGAGAAACAAAAACTACGGAAAAAAGTTTGAAGACGTGACATACATGGATTTTTGCGAAAACGTCAACCTCCACCTTGGCGGCTACTTTCTCATTTCTCAGCGAATGGCTTCGTATTTTTCAGCGCAGGGTTATGGCAATATAATCAATATAGCGTCAATTTATGGTGTGGTAAGTCCGCGTTTTGATATATACGATGGAACACAAATGACCATGCCTGTTGAGTATGCAGTGATTAAATCTGCTATCATCCACCTTACCCGGTACATGGCAGCTTACTTTAAAGGAAAGAACGTCAGGGTAAATTGTATCAGCCCTGGAGGTATATTTGACGGACAACCAGAGAGTTTTATAGAGCGGTACAACAGCCAATGTCTCTCCAAAGGTATTCTGGATGTTAAAGATATTGTTGGCGTCTTGATGTTTCTCCTTTCGGATGATTCCAAATACGTTAATGGCCACAATATAGTTGTTGATGATGGCTTTTGTCTGTAAAATACATGTACATAATCACATGAAACACTTATCTTTAATAAAAACTATTGTACCCTTTGTTTTTGTATGGTTGCTTATAACTTTACCTCACTTTCAAGTAATGAAATATCAAAGAGTATCCAAAAGTGAATTATCCTACACTCCTATGCACTTAAACAACTACTTTACCCGTATGGATGATCTGTTTTACCTGTTTCCTATTATTAACGTCTACAGGAATCATACAATCTATGGAAGACTCAGTTCTTATGATTTTAAAGATTCGCTCGACCCTGTTGTTTTACAAAATCTTCTGCCTGTTTTGGTAAATGCCGGTATTATTTGCATAACCAGATCAACAGAGAGTCCTTTTTACGCTCTTGGTATATTTGTCGCATTGGCATTTATTTTTATTTATAAAATAGTCTATCATACAACACAAGATTCGATATTTTCTTATGCTATCGCATTTGTGGTTATTTTTGCTTATCATCAGTTCTTTCTCTCCAATCTTGAAAGAGATTGGATTAATGCCTTCTCTTACAAGATTCATAACGATATAGATAACAATTCGCTTTATGAATTGAATTCTTTTTACCGTCTTATAACTTTTGGAGGCACCTATTGGTACTATCTTGCATTTACTTATGCTCTTATAAAGATACTCGATGGTCACATCGAACTCAAGAATACATTAATGGCAGCAGGTCTTTATGGCATAATGTTCTATACATATATTTTTTATACAGTAGCCACATCTGGAATCCTGTTTTTTTTATTATTAACCAGCATAGTAAAAAAACAAATCCATGTAAAGCCAATTGCCATAATAATTGTTGTGGGACTTATTATTGGTTTACCCAATGTAATTTTAATTAAAATGCTTTTAGCCGGTGGACATCAGGATTATCTTCTTAGAATGGGGATATCAAAGCCTGCAATGTTTTGGGATACTTTAAGACTCGCTATATTGATGATAATTATGTTTCTTGTAATGAAAAAAAGCTCTTTCAAAAGTATAGCGCTTTCTTTGGGAGCAACAATTATTATTTTTGAAAACCTGTCGTATACTGTAGGTTTACATATTCAAACTGGCCATCTTTATCACAGAGGAGCATATCCGCACATTGTCATAGCAATATTTCTGTTGCTATATTCCATCTTTCATTATAATAAATATATTTATACTTATGTTTTTCGTCCACTGGTTGTTTGTCTCGCTATCTTCTTTACATACGAGGCATACCATTACTCGGAAGCATATGCGCTCAATACATATAAAGACCAGGGAATAACACAGGAGCAAGAGAAATTATTTCTGTGGTTGAAGGGAAATACGACTAAAGATGATGTGGTAGGTTCTCTTTCGATTGACATATCATATATTCTACCTCTCCATGTTCCGATTCATGTATACACACCTTTTGCTACAACTTATCCTCCAAAAACGTCAAACGGTGAGATTGCGGAAAGGTTAGCCCTTTTGTTATACCTCGCCGACGCAAATGATGAAGATATCAAGGCATATTTGGAACCCAAAGGTTCTTACATGGAAAGTCGTTATGTAAATTTCTATTTTTGGTATTCAACTGGCAGAGCTGATTATAAATCTGTTTCACTTGAATCATTATGTATGGAAGTTAGAAATAAATTATCTTTAATAAGAAAAACCCCTATCTTGTACTTATCAAAACACAGGATAAATTATTTCATAATGGCTAATCAGTTGACAAAGGAAAAAATGTTTGTATCATATAATAAGAGTTTTATGAATGAGATAAATAATTTTGGCCATTACAGAATTTTTCAAATCAAAAAATGATGAAATTGTAGGTTAATGAGTTGTATGCATCTGACCACCGGAAAATGCAGAGAGATGGATATTCAAAGATGCAAGGATTTGTGGCACTAAACACCGATATGCAACAACATGAAACTTTAGCCTTATTTAATGGTAAACCTGTAAGAGACAGGATGCTTGTTTTTCAGCAGCCTGAGCTGGATGATAATGAGATCAACGAAGTTATAGACAGCTTAAAGAGCGGCTGGCTTGGGACAGGCCCTAAAGTCGGTAGGTTCGTAAATGATTTTCTTTCATACAAAAAAGCGAAATATGGATTGGCCCTTAATTCATGTACTGCCGGACTATTTCTATCACTAAAAGTCCTTGGAATAAAAGAAAACGATGAAGTCATTACTACACCTCTGACATTTGGTGCAACAGCCAATGTCATAGAACAGATTGGTGCAAAGACTGTATTCGCTGACTGCCACAGCCGTGATTTTAATATTATTCCTGAAAAAATAAAGGGTAAAATAACAAACAACACAAAAGCATTGATAATTGTCCACTTTGCAGGCAGACCATGTAATATGAAAGAGATCGTTAATATTTGCAAGGAACACGATATTGCCTTAATAGAGGACTGTGCACATGCCGTAGAGGCTTATTATGGCAACAGGAGTGTTGGAACTTTTGGCGCTATTGGCTGCTTCAGCTTTTATGCAACGAAAAATCTGTTTACAGGCGAAGGTGGTATGTTTATAACTAATATCAAGAAATTGTATAATTTAGCCAACGTCTTGTCTAACCACGGTATGAGCAAGGATGCATGGAAGAGATTTACCGACAAGGGATTCAGACATTATAAGATTGTTTCTCCTGGATACAAGATGAACATGATGGATATACAGGCATGTATCGGAATTCATCAGTTGAATAAAATCGAGGACAACTGGAAAAAACGAAGAGAAATATGGTATTTTTATAATGAAAAACTTAAAGATTATCCATGCGAAACTCCGCTTGACGAAGAACCTGGCACAAGACATTCTTACCACCTATATTCCGTACTTTTAAACATCAAGCAATTAAAATGTTCGAGGGACACTTTTATGAATGCCTTACAGAAGGAGAATATTGGCGTTGGCGTTCATTACATACCCTTGCATATCCATCCTTATTATAAAAATAAATACGGATTTAAAGCATCCGATTATCCAAATGCCAACTATATTGGCAGAAGAACTCTATCGTTCAATTTAAAGCCTACATTGAAAAGAGAAGAACTAAATGACATAATAAATGCCTTTGACAAGGTATGTAACTATTTTAAAAAATGAAAAATATAAAACAAGAAATAGAGAATTTGGAAAAATATTTTCCTTTGATGATAATATTCGACATAACAAATGTTTGTAATTTGCACTGCATACACTGTCCTCATGATGACCTGTTGAAAAGAAAAGATTACAAAAGGACACATATAGATCCGAGGATTTTTATGGAATTTATATCGCAGATAAAGGATCATCCTCTGCAGTTTATCAGAATAACAGGGGATGGTGAGCCATTAATGCATCCTGATATCCTCGAAATGCTGAAATTCGTCAAAAGTGTAACCAACATTCCGATTAATCTTACTACAAACGCAACACTGCTAAACGAAAGGATGGCAGAGGCAATACTGTCTCTCAACATTGATGTAATAGATGTAAGTTTAGATGCTTTATACAGGGATAGCTATGAGAAGATACGCGGTTTCGATTATGAGACCGTAATGAAGAATGTTTTTAACTTATTGTTTTTAAGACGTAAATATCATTCTACAACAAAGATAATGGTAAATGCCATCAATAGAAACGATATGAAAGATGAAATTAATACATTTGCCAGATTTTGGGATAAACTTGCAGATTTCGTTGCTATACGCAACTTACACTCTGCAAGTGGAAGCGTAAATTACGATACATTGAAAATAGAAAGAGAAAGTATTGAAAGATATCCATGCCCTCATCTTTGGAAAAGATTGACTATAGATTTTAATGGCAATGTAAAATTTTGCGCTCATGACTGGTATAATTGCTCTGTTATTGGCAACATAGAGAGACATAGTTTTGTTGATATTTCAAATAATGCACAATTGCGAATGGTAAGAGATGCCCATCTTGCAGGAGAATATCACAAGATTAATATTTGTAAGGATTGTATAGACTGGTCAAGTGTTAAGTGGGATTCAGGGTATGAGAAAATAATGGACATTCTGAAAACTAACCAATAAAGATGCTGAAATGTGCAATAATTCAACCATCTTTTTTGCCGTGGAGGGGAACATTCCACATTATTAATAGTGTAGATAAATATATTGTATTTGATGATGTACAATATGACAAACATGGATGGCGAAATAGAAACAGAATCAAGACGCATATTGGGGTACAATGGATAACACTTCCTGTATTAACAAAGGGATTATCGACTCAAATGATAAAGGATGCAAAGATAGATAATAAGAAAAATTGGCAGAAGAAGATGATAAAAACTATCACCTCATCTTACAAGGATGCCCCATTTTTTTACTTAGCAGACGTAATATTTTCTATCTTGAGCAGGGGATACAACTACTTGTTGGACATAGATATGGACTTACTCGTCGCGATAAACAAGTTACTGAGAATAGACGTGGATATTTTGTTTTCAAGTGATTTAAATATCGAGTATGATGATCGAATTTCGAGAATAGTGTCTCTGTGTAAGGCTGTTGGAGCAAACCATTACATATCAGGGCCAAGTGCCAGAGATTATATCAAAGACAATAGCATCTTTGAAAATAACGGCATTGTTTTAGAGTACCAAACATATGATTATCCACCTTACAATCAAATATATGGAGAGTTTATACCTGACCTTTCGATTATCGATCTTCTGTTCAATGTTGGCATAGAACATGCCGGAGATAACATATGGAATATCAGAAAAAAGTAATATCAATTATCTTGCCAAGCTACAACGATTGCGAGATTATAGGGCCATATCATAAAGCCATAACAGACTTGCTTGTTTCACAAGACAGATACGACTGGGAACTGATTTATGTTGACGATGGCAGTACCGATGGTTCGGTAGAATTCCTCAAAGAATTAGCATCAGTTGATACAAAAATGATATCTATAGAATTAAGCCGTAATTTTGGCCAGCAAAAGGCGTTGTTTTGCGGGATGGATGAAAGCAGAGGCGATATTGTAATTACCCTTGATGGAGATTTTCAGTATCCGCCAGAAGTTATTATGCAATTGTCAGACAAGATGTCTGAGGGATATGACATTGTTAGTGGTGTTAGATTAGATCGGAATGACCCTTTTCTGGATAGGCTTTTCTCTGCCATAGGGCAATATTTTGTAAATCACGCTATATCAAGAAAGTTGTCGGATTTTGGAGCTGTTAAGGCATTCTCGAGGTTTGTCATTGATAATATATTGAAGAATAAGATGTTTACGACTCAAGTTTATGGTTTAGCATATAATATTACAAACAATTATACTGAAATACCTGTTAAACATCTGAAACGATACATGGGAAAATCTAAATGGAGCTTATTTCAACGCCTTGAAATGTATCTGGAATTATTCTTGTTGTTTGGTGAAATAAATTTGAAACCAATCTTCATGTTGTCATGTCTTATGATTAGCATTGGAGTAGGGTATGTTTTAACAGTAATAGCAATCAGGTTGTTATTTGATTATCAATTAAGCAGTGGTATGGGAGGCATGATTTTAGCTTCCACAGGAATAACAATATTTTGCATCACTGTAATGGCAAACATTACCCTGAAGATTTATAAGTCTATATCATATAAGGAGTTTATAATAGTACGTTCGAGGGTTGGTAAGAAATGACTTCATGCTGTAAAGTGGTATCCAAACAACTTAAAAAAAATATTGACAAGAATATATGTTTGGTATATCATAATAGAGATTGTAGTATGAAGAAGACGCAAAGTGTCTTTAGGTATTAAATATAGATTTGATGTGTGTGGATGGATTTAAAAGAATTAGAAGTTTTTTCAGGTAAGAGACATCCTTATGAAACTGCAAGATACAGAATTCTTCTTAGCATCTTATCGCCGTACATAAAGGGTGAAGATAACTTGAAAGTTCTGGATGTGGGTAGCGGCGATGGTTATATAAGCAAAGAAATGTTAAAATGCAATCCAGGAATAATTATTACTTGTGTAGATGTATACTTGACAGACGAGATCATATTACAGCAACCACAACTTGATGGAAGGCTTAGATTCTACAAGAATTATGAAGACATAGCTGATATTCGTTACGACATAATCCTGATGCTTGATGTTTTAGAACATGAAAAAAACGATAAGGAGCTCCTTGCAATGATGGTGAATGAACATATGAAGAAAAATGGTATGCTGCTGCTCAAAGTGCCAGCATTTCAATTTTTATTTGGAGATTACGATATATTATATAAACATTATCGCCGATACAGACTTGGGGAAGTAGTAGATTTGGCAAAAAATTGTAATCTCAAGATCATTGCATCTGGTTATCTGTTTTTCAGTCTTCTCATTTTAAGGTTCATCAGCAGCATTGCTCACAGACTTTTATCTCCAGGGAAGAAACAACAATTTAAACGTTTGGGAACATGGAACAAGGGTTGGTTCATAACGAGCCTAATTGAAACATTATTAGTTTATGAAAACAAATTTATCCTTTTTCTATCCAGAAACAATATAAAGTTACCAGGACTTTCTGCGTGGGTACTTTGCGAGAAGTTATGAATATAAAAAACTTAAAAACATTTACAGAACTTGGTTATTATTTAGCGAAAGCAAAATTAACGAAAAAAAGAATTCCTGCTGTCGCGTCCATATACATTACCAATCTATGTAATTTAAGGTGTAAGTATTGTTTTGTAGTCAACGATAAATTCCCATCCGAGACTTTGAAATCAGAACTTTCAAAATCGGAAGTGTTTGAAATCGTTGATGAACTATATGGAATGGGAACAAGAATGATGTATCTTTTAGGAGGAGAACCTCTCGTACACAAAGACATTGGCTCAATAGTGGATTACATCGTGCATAAAGGTATGTATCTCCACATTGTATCGAATGGTACACTGTTAGAAAAAAAAATCAGAGATATCAGAAGGGTCCATGGTATATGCGTAAGTCTTGACGGAATAGGAGATGACAACGACATCATTCGTGGCAATAATGTCTTTGAAAAAGCTCTTTCCGGAATAAAGGCTTCATTAAATGCAAACATTCCGACAAGAATCCATGCCGTTCTGACAAGGCACAACCTATATACGTTTAGGTCTCTGGCTGAACTATCAAAAAAGATTGGTATACAGTTGACTATTTCACCACCTAACTATCTCGGGAAATGTGATATTCCAGAAATAAGCTTCACCAATGAGGAATATAAAGAATTCTGGTTAAGCTATCTAAAACTCAAAAAAGAAGGTTTTACAATCGGAAATTCATATGAAGCAATATTAAAATGTCTAAATTGGCCTAAAGATTACCATGAATATATAAAAATAGGTGAGACATTTAAATATTATAAACCTGTATTTTGCGCTGATGGTTATACATATCTTAACATTCATCCAGATGGTACCATGTACAACTGTATTCAACTTACTGAACCCAATGCAGGGCCAAACATAAAAGAAGTAGGCGTTAAAAAGGCGTTTGAAAGATTAATAGAGTGGCGTCCTGATTGTGTCTCTTGTTCAAACATGAATGCAATAGAGAAGAGTCTTATGAATAATCTGAATATTAACACCATACTTTCCGGATTATTGTTCCATTTGAAATGAGAAATAACCGAACCTTTTATAATTTGTGATAGAGAACAAATCAAAACAGTTAGAGCTGGTAATGGCTTATATAGAACATCGCCATAATGACGTAGTAAGTCTTTTAGAAAACCAAGACAATCAGGGCCTTTTTGATAGCATTATTGGGCTTAGATCAGCTATGAGCAGCGATATTCTCACAGATATAGAAAAGTTCTATGAAAACATACGAAAAAAATATTTCACGGCTTTTGCGAAACAAATAACTTACCATGAGACATTTTACCCGATAAAAGAAGGTAAATGGTATGACTTCATGGAAAAGGTACACAGCAACTACTTTGCAAACAAGTACGTTTGTTTTGAAATGATTGCCAAACGAGACGACAGCTCCGATTATATAATAGAGTTGCATAACGCTTATAACTCAGAAACTTTTTCGATTCATGCCAATAGCGTACGCATTATATCCAATGGAGACGACAAACGTATATGGACAGATAAGTGGAATTTTTATCATTGCGTTTTATCCCGTAAAGGGACCAAGGTGTATGTCAATGGAAGTCTGCTGTTATCTTCTACTTTATTGAATAAGTCTAAGGGTATAGATATAAGATTCACTAGTAGCGATGAAAGCAATAGTGATTACATTTCCCAACTTATATACTCGATGTCTGTTTATGTATCACCTTACGAATTTGGGGAGTATAGCGGAACTATTTACGATCTCTTCGAGTTTCAGTATGACTACGCTGATTTATTGTACCAGGCAGGCTATTATGATAAATCCGCCGATGAGTTTATAAACCTTGCCGGTGACTCAATTCAACCAGAAGTAAAAACAGAACTGTCAGCAACAGTAAAAGAAATATTTCTCTCAGAAGAGTTACCCCTGGAAATTCCATTTGCTAAGAAAGAGGCATTGTGCTATGTGTATAACCTAACTGCACCAAAGGAAACAATCATCCGAACGAAAACAGGGGCTTCATTGACTATGCTAAAAGCACTAATCGAAGTAAAGGGACTTGGTATCCGCTTTCCAAAAAACCCTGCCGTATTATCCAATCCCATTCATCTCATAAGACGTATGATGATGAGGAAACAAGCATACCATGATAAATATTCCTTATGGGTTTTCCGCAATGTAGACTTTACGTTATATTCTGGTGATATATTAGGTGTGATAGGGCCTAATGGTGCAGGCAAGTCTACGATGCTTCGAGTGCTTGCTGGACTAGTAAACTATAATGAAGGAGAAGTAATTGTACGATCAAACCCTATTCTTTTGCAGCAATCTATTGGTCTGAGACCCTATTATTCCGGATATGACAATATATTTTTTATACTCTCATATTATGGCTTTACCAGGAAGGAAATAAAGCAGTACATCCCAGAGATTATAGAGTTTTCAGAGTTGGGAGAAGCTATTTATCGTCCATGTAATTATTATTCTTCTGGCATGATTGGGCGATTAACCTTCTCAATTGCAACAACGATAGTTCCAGAAGTGCTGATGCTGGATGAGTTATTGGGAGCTGGAGATGCCAAGTTTAGAGAAAAAGCTACACTCAGAATGTTTGACCTCATAGAACGATCTAAACTTGTTGTTGTCGTATCACATAATCTAGGATTTATAAGAAATAACTGTACAAAAGCATTGTATATAAACAATGGTAGCGTAAGATTTTTGGGAGATCCTAGGAAAGCCGTTGACATGTACCTTATGGAGACCAATCCTTCCCACAAGATTGAGGCATATGGTAAACAAGACTTAAATGCCATGTTTACAGAGGAATTGTAAAAATGAAGAGTGTGAAATTCATCTATCCTAATAAAAAATCCCTTGTAAGAGCATTGGAATATTACGCAGATATAGTTATTCTGAATGTAAAAGGCGAATTTGGAATGATCAATTATAGAAATTTGTTAGGCAATTTGTGGTTTTTCATTGCCCCAATAATGAATACATTTGGTTACTATATATTGATCAAGCTTGTTTTTGGTTACAACACAGGTGATTCACCTGCTGTGTTTCTACTGATAGGGATGACATTCTGGATATGGTTTAGCGAATCTCTAACATCGGCCACATCTGTGTTAATTAATAACGCTAATATCTTAACTAGCATTAGATTACCAATATGGATTTTTATTTTTTCGTATAATTTAAAAAGCCTCCTACTGCTTTGTATTAACATGTGTATACTCTTTGCCGCATGCATCTTCTTTGGAAATGGTCTGGGCTATACTGTAGTTATTTTACCATTTATTGTCATAGTGCAATTGAGCATTAGTCTTTGTTGCTACTTTTATCTATCGATAATCGGCACTGTTATTAGAGACGTAAGATACGCGATTTCTTTTCTAATAAGCTTATCTATGTATATTACTCCAATACTCTATGAATTAGAAAAAATGCCAAGGTCTTTTAGACCCTTTGCCTTCTTAAACCCTTTCGTTTATATTATTCCGGCATATCGGAGTATTCTTCTTTATAATAAAATCCCTGATTTGCTACCTCTGCTTGTAATATGGGTCATTTTCACATCTCTTTCTATCGTAGGTATGATCCTTTTAAAAAAATTTAGCCCTTATCTCTATCGTTTTATTTAGACAACAAACTTGCATAATTATAATACGGAGGTCTAACTGATTAATAACGTAGTAAAACTTCTTGGCGTAGGGAAAGATTATGAGAAGGAAGGGAAACTTTTAACTCAATGGGCACGCTCAAATATAAAAAACAAGCATGAAACTCTTTTTTTAAGCTTTTCTCATGGCATAATGTCTTTTATTAATACGGATATTGGTTTGGTCTATTTCACAGACTATATCTCCCAGGAAGAAGAACTCCTATATTTTAAGACCGCATATGTATCGCTTAAAGAAGTCTCTGCTTATATTGAACAAAATAATCTTTCTTTTGTTTCAACGATGTTAGCTGCTATGCATCATACATGGGCAGAGTATTTATGGCGTGCAATAAGTCTTGAAGAGATAATAAAGAACCATAAACAACAAAACATGACATCTAACATTGTCGCTGTTATAGACAATCAATATTACGACAAAGACGTTTTTGCCGGACTACTGGACAACTTTCACTACGAATCTATAGAAAACAAAACTGTACATAATGCTGTAAATATGAAGAGTAAAATAATACATTTTGAAAGAATTATATTTAAAGAATTAGAGAGGGCATCTGGATTTTTATATAGGGAAGAATATCGTTCGCTTGGAAAAGCAAGCCCTTTTAATGCTAAATTACCCACTCATGGCAGGAACAGCTCTATGGATTCTGTCTTTATTCTCATAGACGATTCAGGATCAATGATAAACTTAACTAGCATGTTAAAGATAACTGATGAAGTTATAGGCCTCGGTATAAAACCTGTTATTGTTACGGTAAAAGTATATTCAGGCTTTTCTGTAATTCCCGTTACCAGTCTTTCATCTTTAAAGTTCACTACCCCATAAGGTATTGAAAATTGCTTAATGGACGAAAGTATAGTAACAACTGCGCCTCTGCTTTTATGAATTTCTACGACTTCGCTAAAATCAGCTTTTACAATGACATCACAATTAGATACAATAAACAGGTCTAATATCTTATCTTCCAGGAGTTTCAAACTACCAGCAGTTCCCATGTAGTCTTCCTCCCACACACATTCAATATTGTAGTTTCTGCCCATGTTATTGTTACAATAGGCTTCTATAAGTCCACCTTTGTAGTTCAACGTGAGAAAATATTGTTTGATACCAAAGGGCATAAACTCGTCAAAAATAATCTCAAGAATAGGCCTGTCACCAATGGGAATAAGGGGTTTTGGAAGTATCTTGGTAAATGGCTCAAGTCTTCTACCCTTTCCACCAGCCATGATAACCACAGGAATGTCTATTGTTTTTCTTACAATAGGCGGTGTCTTATCTTCGGAAAACACAACATCCCACGTTAATACATCCACCACCTTGGCGTACCTGTCCGTAACTGGAATAAGTTCTATCTTATGATGAAGCATAAGCTCCCTTGCCATGATGATGTTTCTTTCAATCAAGTAAATTGGCATCTTGTTATATACTTCATTTATATCACCATCAAGGTTACCATTCTCAAGTATATACCGCCTGATATCACCATCGGTAACTGTGCCAAGTAGTCTTTCATCATCATCTACGATTATGAGCACTTTTGTACTGGTAATATCTAACCGTTTTAACGTATCATTTATGCTCATGTCTTCTCTTATGAAGATATCCCTATTCATCTTTACAACTAATTCCTTGAGTTTCTGAAATATTTATATCGTAGAAATGTTTTTTTATAATAAATCTACCACTATTTGCCTTTAACACGTCTTTTATTTTTATAGCAGCGTCTCCTCCTCCGTCATATGGATTGACAACGTCTTTCAACATGCCTTGAAACTCATCAGAGTACAACGTCTCTATAGAATGTATTATATCTTCCGTTGTGGCCATACAGTTGATTACACTGTTGGCCTTCACCCTTCCTTTCTGTCTGTCTCCGATGTCAATTGTTCCTATTTTAAAGCTTGGCGCCTCGATAATTCCACTTGAAGAGTTACCAACCACGGCATCTACAAACTGTAAAAGTGATAAATATCTTAACTGTCCAAGGGATATAAATGATACAGCGCTGTAACTGTGATCTTTTACATACTGGTCTATTAGTGTGTTAATGATCCTGCCATAAGTGTCGGCATTGGTCTTGGTAAAGATTACAGTTGTATCCTCCAAGGTATCGAGGGCATTCAGCAGACTATTAAACTGCATTTCCGACGTGTTATCTTCCAGTGTAGTAGGATGAAATGTAACTAATAAGTTATACTTATTAAAGGTAACTCCAAGCTCTTTCTGGAGTTCTTTGAGAGGTAAAAGATTATAATTGCTTATATTATCGATTCCAATAGCTCCAACATTAAACACATATTCCGGCTCCTCTCCCATTTGAATTACTCTCTGCCGGTAAACCTCACAGGAGGTAAAATGTAGATGACTCATCTTCGTAATACAGTGCCGGAAGGCATTGTCAAATGCCCCCTCTGTAAGTTCCCCTCCATGAATATGGGCAACTGGTATTCTATAAACTATAGCAGCAGTTACGGCACAAAATATCTCAAACCTATCACCAAGGACTACGATGACATCAGGTTTGAGCCGCTCATAAGCAACTGGAAACCCTGCCATAGCCAGCGCCATAGACTTGCAAATAGCCTGTTGGGTATCAGAGCTTAGGATGATCTCAATTTTTTCATCGATAGAAAATCCATCTTTTTCGACCTCCATATAGGTGTATCCAAACTCATGGGAAAGGTGCATCCCAGTAACTAACACCTGGAGGCACATGTTACTATCAGATTTAACCTGCCTCATAAGTGGAGCTATAATCCCATAGTCAGCCCGTGAACTTGTAATGATACATACCTTCATATAGGTGCAAGTTGCACTAAATCGTCCTCTTCATAATCATGAAGTGCTTGCCGTCCAAGTATGTGATCCCACAACATTGGACTTAATCCAAGAGCAGGCCGTTTCGAGGTAATATTATCCTCAGTAAAAAACTCTCCCTTTTTTATCTTTTTTGCAGCTACAATGCTTTTACGCACTACAATAATATTCTCTGACTCCGACTCCATAGGTCTTTTAAGGCCATCTCCAAGTGCAACACTCACGTTTCTTACTGCATGTACCATTTCTGCAAGTTCTCCAGGTTCAAGGGACGCCTCATGGTCTGGCCCTTTCATTGACCTGTCAAGAGTAAAATGTTTTTCTATAACCACTGCTCCCATTGCTACAGCGGCAATAGGAATCTCTATACCAAGGGTATGGTCAGAGTAACCAACAGCAATTTTTAACGCATCTCGTATCGTAACCATAGCCAAGAGATTAACGTCCTTATAGGGTGTCGGATATTGGGTATTACAGTGAAGCACTACAATCTTTTCACGCATTGTACCACTTCTAACAAGCACGTTGAGAGCTGTCTCTATTTCTCCAATATCTGACATGCCTGTTGATAGGATGATCTGCTTTTTCAGAGACCCAACTTTTCTTAAATAGGGTAGATTGGTAATTTCTCCGGAAGGAATTTTAAATGTTTCGATTCCAAGTTCGTTAAGAAGATTAATACTTTCGATATCAAATGGAGTTGAAAGAAACACTATCCCGCGATTCTTGCAATGAGAAATAAGTGTTCTATGTTCTGAAGCAGTCAATTCGAGCTTTTTAAGCATTTCACGCTGTGACTCTCCGGCATGTGTATTTTTAGTCTGATACTGAGCCTTGGGGGCTGTCTTGATGACAAGAGTATCTGTCCTTATGGTTTGAAATTTAACAGCGTCAGCTCCTGCTTCAGCAGCAACATTAATAAGCCTTATGGCAGTATCAATGTCTCCATTATGGTTTACACCTGCTTCTGCTATGATAAAAACGCTCATCTTGCCGGAACCCCTTTTATTTTGGAATAATCGGCAACATTGTTTACAACAACTGAACCAGCACCAATTAAGGAATGTTGGCCTACCGTTATGCCATGTATAATAACTGTCCCTGCTCCTACAAACGATCCATCCCCTATTGTACAACCACCAGAGAGTATTACTCCAGGACAAATATGAACGCCTTTGCCAATACTACGATCGTGCTCTACAACCGCCCCTGTGTTGACAATCGTATTTTCACCTATAATACAGCCGCTTTGAACTACAGCACCAGCCATTACCTGTACTCCTTCGGAGATGGATACCCACCTTTCAGAAACAATGGCCTTCGGATGAAGAATCGGTGGTACCACAAAGCCTTCTTCCTTTACTTTATAATACAGCCGCTCTCTTATACTATTGTCGCCAACACTACCTACAGCAATACAGACATTGTTTACTCCCATCGAAAAAAGGTGTGGAAGCATCATATCGTTTCCAAGTACACGCACACCATATATACATTGATTATCTGGTAGTGTTTCGTCAACAATACCTTCAATTTCGTAATCGCCGATACTTAAAATAGTATCTATGAGCACCCTCCCGTGACCACCTCCACCAATGATAATTATTTTCCTCATAGTTTCAGATGACGGTATAATATACTTATATTGCTATCTTTCACAAGCTGATCAAACAATATAACATCACTCTCATTAACAAAAATTTTTTTAAAATAAGGGTTATAATATATAATAATATAGCTTTGCACTTGTCAGATATAAAAAAAACATTAAGTCAAAAGCTCATTTTGTTTTGAAATACGATATGATATTGTTACCAGTATAAACTATTTCTTCTTGCTTTAAACTTACACTACATGGGATATTTATAGCTTTTTTGTAAACTTTAGCGGCTTTTTCTATCCTGTAAGCCAGGCAATCTTTATACATCGCTAAAGTATGTATCAATTTCCATATAGGCCTCACTTGAATACCCTTAGATAAAAGAAAATCCATTAACCCTCTCTTGTCTTCTTTTAATGTCTTCAGAGTATAAAACCAGAAATTGTTTTTAACTCCAGATTTTTCCCACAAAAACTCAACAGTATCAAGGTCATCAAATAAAGTTTTATATAAAATAGCATTTTTTCTCTTAATTTCTATAAACTTTTCTAATTGTTCCATCTGGGCAACTCCCATTGCAGCCTGAATGTTTGTCAAACGGTAATTATATCCAATATCATCATGATCATATTCAAACGGGTCACATTTGGCCTGAGTAGTTAAATGCCTTATTTTTCGACCAACAGACTCATCATCTGTAACAACCATTCCCCCTCCTCCAGTAGTTATTATTTTATTGCCATTAAATGAAAAACATCCAGTTCTGCCAAACGTGCCTGTCTTTTTGCCTTTATACTCAGAACCAAGACTCTCTGTAGCATCTTCTATAATATCGATATTACTCGCCTTACATATCTCACATAACATTTCCATATCTGAAGGATGTCCAAATATATGAACAGGAATGATCGCCTTTACTCTTCTATCAGAATTTTTATTGTACCAATAACCATCATGCCTTTGTTGACACTCATTGTTTATAAAATCTTTCACTTTACAGACATCAATACATAAAGTATCTTCATCGCAATCCATAAAGACAGGATATGCTCCACAATATGTAACAACATTTACAGGAGCAATAAATGTAAGAGTTGGTACTATAACTTCATCACCAGGTTGAACTCCACAGGCAATAAGACTTATATGAAGAGCAGATGTTCCATTAACCACCGCAATAGCATAATTTGACCCAACATATTCGGCAACCATTTTTTCAAAACGGTTGACATATTCACCAACTGAAGAAACCCACCCCGTATCGAGACAATCTTTTATATACTTCCATTCATTACCAGAAATTTCGGGTTCCGATAAACGAATCATCTTACAGGCTCAGACATTGTAAAGGTTCACTTTGTATTTAAGAAGATTATCCTCGTTTTTAAACCATTCAATAGTCCTGGTTAATCCTTCTTCTAATGAAACTTCAGGCATCCATCCAGTGAGATTCTTTATTAACTTGTTATCGCAGACAAGTCGTTCCACTTCGCTATTAGTAGGTCGTTTTCTAAAATCATCAGAAATGATTTCTGCTTTGGAGTTTGTAAGAAAAGCTATAAGTTTTACGAGTTTTTCAATAGATATCTCTTGTCCTGAACCTATATTAATTTCCTTTCCAACCGCCATATCACATTTGGCTAACGCAATAAATCCTTTGCAAATATCATCAACGAAATTAAAATCTCTCGTAGGATGAAGAGCACCAAGACGAATTTCCATATTACCGCTTAGTAACTGTGTTATTATCGTAGGAATAACAGCTCTTGCAGACTGTCTTGGACCATAGGTATTAAAAGGTCTAGCAATTACAACGGATGTTTCAAAAGAACGGTAAAAAGATTCGGCAAGTTTATCTGCCCCTATTTTAGAGGCCGAGTAAGGAGATTGACCCTGAAGCTGATGTTTTTCATCAATAGGAACATACTGTGCCGTTCCATAAACCTCAGACGTTGATGTAACAATGACACGTTCTACATTAAAATCTCTGCATGCCTGTAAAACATTTAATGTCCCTCTAACATTTGTGTCAATATATGCGCCAGGGGAATAATATGAAAATGGTATAGATATCAATGCTGCTAGATGAAAAACTACATCAATATTTTTCATTACACTTCTAACACAATCAGAGTCTCTAATATCACCAGATACAACTTCTATATTCCTCAATGTATCCTTCGATAAAGTATCAAGCCAACCCCAGGAATTGAAAGAATTATAGTACACAAAAGCTTTAACATGACAACTCTTAAGTAAAAGACTTTCAACAAGGTGACTACCAATAAAACCATCAGCGCCTGTAATTAATATTTTTTTTAAATCAAGGCTCATTTGTTTAATTGAACAGACTTATACGTCTTTTTTTAATAATAAATTGCTCAACATAGCAATACATAAAGGATGTAGCGATCTTATTTCCTACAATTTTCAACGCTCCGCCCTCTCAGTTACATATCCACATCTCTGTGCATGAGTAACAAGACAAGAAAATCTAATTAAAAACTTTAAATTATACAGGCTCTACGTCTGATGCGTCTATTTTAAGAGAAAGTCCCTGACAAAGTATATCTACAGAAATAATAATAATGTGATATCCTTTTCTTTTAGCAAGAACACCTTCGACTTCAGCAAGAGGCCCTTTTTTTATCCTAACCCTTTGTCCTGTCTTTAAATAAGGGTAAGGGTCTATTGATTCTTTACTTTCAACAATCCTTTTTAGAGAAAGTATCTGAT
>JADFXO010000249.1 GCA_015233485.1 Nitrospirota bacterium | reverse complement strand
TAACAGAGTCAAACGGATTTTGTCGTGGAGGAGAAACTGCCTGCCGGATCTCCTTGCAATACTGGTTGTGAGGTCGTCTATCTCGTCGCAGTATGAATTAATTGTAACATGCAGCTTGTTGATTGCCACTGGGTTGCCTGCCCGAATGTTTTCTCCCGCGGCGAGAAGCTCGGGCTTTACGCCGGCAGTCCACTCATCAATGAGTTTACTTACCCGATGGGTGATTTCTTTGTTTTTACATGCTTTGACATTCATTGTTGGGTTTCCATCTCTGAATCCCATGAGGTTCTCTTCAAACTTACCGATTTCAGTTAAATAGGTAGCTTCAGAAAAGGAATGGCTCACGTGGGAGGCGGCCATCATGGCGAGCATTTCGATTTTTAAAATGCGTATCCTTTCTGACCCGGCAATGCTGATCCTTTTAGCATCGTTTTCGATTATCGAAGTAAACCAAAAGGATGTTATGGTAAAGCCCGCCGCAAGGACAGTCGCCACAAGGCCTACCCAAAAATATTTCCTCGTTAATGAGTTAAAAAAATACATAGAGTCTTATCCAATTATTCAGAGGCGCAGGCATTTTTATTTAAGCCCAAGGACGTCTTGCATATCATATATGCCGGCCGGCTTGTCCTGAAGCCACAGGGCAGCCCTCAGTGCGCCGCGCGCGAATGTGTCGCGGCTTGATGCCTTGTGAGTTATCTCTATGCGTTCCCCAAGTCCGCCAAAGATGACGGTGTGCTCTCCTACGATGTCTCCGGCGCGTATTGACTGAATGCCTATTTCTCTTTTCCTTCGTTCGCCGATCATTCCGCTTCGGCAGAGGACGCTGACCTCATCGAGGTTTCTTGAGAGTGCCTCGGCAATAACATTGGCCATTTTCAAGGCCGTACCGCTGGGGGCATCTTTTTTTAGCCTGTGGTGAGCCTCGATTATTTCGACGTCATAGTCATCCCCCAATGCCCTGGCGACGTCGGCCAGAATCTTTAACAGCAGGTTTACCCCTACGGACATATTGGGGGCAAGTACCAAAGGGATTTTTTTCCCATACGATTCCACCTTGGATGTCTGGGCGGCCGACAGGCCGGTCGTCCCTATGATGGCTGCCTTGTTGTGTTCGCCGCAGAGCCTTAAATTATTAAGCGTGGACTCAGGGGACGTGAAGTCAATAACCATATCCGCCTTTTCCAGCGTTTGTGCGATATTATCCATTAGTATCACGCCTGCCTTGCCGACCCCTGCGATTTCACCAAAGTCCATTCCAACGGCTTCGTGCCCGCTCCTTTCGAACGCGCCCACGAGTTTTATCTGTGGATTGTCGAGGGCCAAAACCCCTATGCGCTGCCCCATCTTCCCTGCTGCACCGGCTATCGATACGTTTAACACTCTGATTCCTCCTGATTTATATTATTATAATAACTTATTTCATCGCTTTTAGCCTTATCTTCTGGTATCTTATATTGCTCGTCCGCCCAAGCGGCAAGGTCTGCCGTTTTGCATCTGTCAGAGCAGAATGGCCGGTATGGATTTCCCCCGTAGCTTACCTCCTTAGCACACCTCGGACATTTAACCATCATTGTGTATTCTGTACGTTATCTGACATTTTTTTCAAGTGCTCCATCGTAAAAATAACTGCGAGGCCATTCAGCACCCCCGTTAGTGTGCCAATAAAAAGAATAACCGGCGCTAATATTAGTATCGAACGAAGATTTTGGATGAAAACGGCATAGACGGCCAAAAGCTGCCCAAGATTATGAAAAAGCGCCCCTATCAGGCTCAGGCCAAGAGGGCCGAATACCCGTACCCGAAAGGCCGCCCACATAGCCGCTACGCTGAACAGCCCGCCCACAAGGCTCATAACAAAGGGCGGCCCTAAAAACGTCCCCGTCAACATCGACCCTATAATTATTCGTATCAGGGTTATCGTGAGGGCCGCGTTAAATCCATAGAGAATAAGCGTTATAAGGGTTATTATGTTTGCGAATCCGAATCTCAGCCACGGTATGGGAGTGGGGATGAGGCGCTCAAAGCCGTACATGGCGATGGCACAGGCAGCTAAGAGGGCAAGCCGGTTCTTTTCACGTTGTTGCATCTACGCCTTTGGGTGCCGCTGCCGTGCCTTCGACTGTGATTACTACCCTGTTTGGCAGACATATTATTGCGCCGCTGTCTATCCAGCCCTGTTTTACACATATCTTGCCGGGGCAGTCGGAGTCCGCCACGCGCACCTTCCCGGCCTTTATCTCTACGGTTAGGCCTCCTATTGGGATGGTCTTATCTTCGTTTATGGGCAGCTTATATAAGAGCTTATTGTTCACTTCTATCCTGATTTGCCCCCCGTGAGGGAGATAGAGCGGGATTAATACAATTGACGCCCCCGTTACAAACAGCAGGAACACTAATAAAATCCTGTCAAACAGGGTTGTCCTGTCGATAAGTTCAGTGATTCTCAAGCAGTTTTTTTAAATTCTCCGATGTAAACGTACTGCCGTCCGCAAATATCAAATGTACCATAAGGTTATTTTTTTCAACAAACCTTAGAGCCTTTTCCCTGTCCATAGCAAAAAGTCCCGTATCCAAGGCGTCCGTCACCACTCCTTTTGGGTTTACAATGGTTACGCTTTGAAAATCTCTTGCTGGATAGCCGGTAGCGGGAACCAATATGTGGTGGTATCTAATGCCGTCCTCAATAAAAAATCTTTCATAGTCGCCCGCGGTTGACACCGCCAAATCTTTAAGTGATAATACGCCTACCAGGTCATCGGGAGCGCCGCGCGGCGCCCTTATGCCTACGCGCCAGGGGCTGCCATCCGGCCTTGTCCCCCAGGCCACGATGTCCCCGGCCATAGACGCTATGCCGGCCTGCATCCCGGCCTTTTTGAGAATCTCTGCAGTTTTGTCCGCAGCGTATCCCTTGGCTATGCCACCGAGGTCAAGGAGCATTCCCTTGTCTTTCAGCATTATAGACGAATCGTTGTCGTTAAACATGATGTGTGTATAATTAAGTAGCGGTAGGATTTCCTTTAACTCCGAATCGGTTGGCCTTTTCTTATTCTTGAAGTCCCAGAGCACCATAGCCGGCCCTATGGCGGGATTGAACGAACCGCCTGTCCACTTCGCATTTTCAAGAGCTTTCTTTGTCAATTCGTATGTGTCACTTGAGACTTTTACCGGACGAACACCGGCATTCTTATTAATAGCCGAGACTTCGCTTCCTGCATCGAAAAAACTTAACAGCCGCTCAAACCGCCGCAAGTAATTAAACGCCGCCTCTATGGCCCCGTCCGCCTTTTTTTCAGAGTTTGAGACGACGGTCAGCGTTATCAACGTGTCCATAAGGATTTCTGATTTCTTATAGACATGGATGGTACCGTTTAACTGGCTTTTCAATATGAAAATAAGCGCTAATACAAATACTATGGCAGCGGCGGTTAAGAGTTTTGGTTTCATGGGCTACTTGCTCCTTCTATAAAAGCGCAACGATTTCTTTTTGAATAGTATCGTCCATCCAGTTGACGCTTCCAAAATATTTGTTTATTATCTTGCCGTCTTTGCTGATTATAAAAGTGGCAGGCTGGGCGTTGACCCTGTATTTGTGTTTGGAGATTTTCATGCCGGAGTCCAGCAGTACGGGGAAATCCACATGGTTATTAGCCATGAATCTTTCCACCACCCTTGAGGAGTCGTCTGTGGAGACGGCAAGCACGACAAGGCCGCTGTCCTTATATTTCAGATAGAGCTTATTCAAAGAGGGCATCTCGTCCCTGCATGGCGAACACCATGTGGCCCAGAAATTAAGCAGTATGACCTTACCCTTATATGACGACAGGGATACGACGCTGCCATCTATAGATTTTAGTGTAAAATCCGGCGCTGCCGGCCCGGTGAAGTCAGCGGAGTATCCCCGCGGCCACGGTAACATCACAATAACAACGGCCACGGCAATTAATAAGATATTCTTAGCTCTCACGGTTTTTCTTCTCCAGCGTTGCATTGCTATCGTTGTATCTCAGTTCGTTAGTATCTACTATTTAAAGAAGTTCTTTATGTTCTGAAAAAACGACTGGCGCGTTTCTGCCGTGTCTTCTTTTTTGGGGTCTATGTCGTCCCAGAAGACTAATTTGCCGGCCTTAAAACCTGTCACCTTTTCTATTGAAGGGTATAACCGGTGCAGGACAAATTGTTTAGGTATGTCTATCGGTGCATCAATAAAGATATCCGCCTCAAGGAAATAAGTCTCAGTCTTTTGACCGGCATATGGCATAGACATTACGCTGTTAAAGCCGGGCAGGTAGTTCCTGAAGTTATCCCATTGTATTTTCCTGGCGTAAGAGGAGACCTCGGTAAAGGCGCTGTCGCTGGTGGTGTCTATGATAAAAAGGGTAGAGAAATAGGTAGATTTCGTGTGGCCTTCCTTGGGCCGCGATATCTTGCAAAGCCCGGGCAGGGCGCCTTTTGGAAAGGCAAAATCAAAATAGGCAAGCATCTGCTCCTTCTCGAAGGAATCATAAAATTCCTGCTCTAAATCAACAATATCGCCATCTTTTCTCACTATACTACCTCCTTACCTTCCAGAAGGATAACATTATTTCAATATTTAGTCAAGTTTGGCGGGCGTTTTGTCATCCTCTTTTTTAAGGACAGAGCAGCGTAATACGCGAGATTCTCCTTAGAAATTAAAGTACAGAAACTCAGACGCCATATTTTTTTCTATCATTATAATTACGGAAGTGATCAGCAAACATAAGGATATCATTACTATCTTTAGAGATGGAGTTTTAATATCTGATAGCTCCATAGAGTTTTTACTGAAAAAACAGACCATCAAAAATATAAAAATTGCCCCGTACTGTAAAATATCGACTCTGAAGGACTCAAGGCCGAGGCCTGTAAGGCCTGCCATCCCGCGTAGCACCTTCAGGGCGCTTTCATAAGATTTAGCCCTGAAAAAAACTAAAAATATATTAACAAAGTTAAACGTCAATATAGCTGCCATGATTCCGTTCATTGGTTTATGTTTATGTTTTCTCCTAATATGATTTATAACCAAACCAGTAGCCATAAAGAGATAGAACGATATGTATAACAGAGTTGCACCATGCCATAAACCGGCAATAAAAGTCGCTATATAAGTAGAAATCATTGCACGTCTGAATGTTATCTTTGTAGAATATTTCAGTATGGGAGAGTAGAGATAAGTAGTGATAAAATTCGTTAAGGATATGTGCCACCTTTGCCAGAATTCTATGAAGTTTTTGGCTTTATACGGGCTGTTAAAATTTATTGGAAGATTTATGTTGAGCATCAGTGAAGAGCCTAAACCCATGTCGGTATATCCACTGAAATCAAAATATAATTGCAGGCTGTAGCTCAAACTTGTTTTCCACGCCCCTACAAGGGGCAGCGTACTGGCAGTATCAAAACCATAGTTAGCCGACGATGAAAACATATCTGCAACGCCAACTTTCTTTATTAATCCTATGGAGAAGAGCAATAGCCCACGAACAAGGTTTTGTTTGTTGAATACTTTTGCTCGCAGACTATCGAACTGCGGCATCATATCTTTATGGTGAATTATTGGACCCATGAGAAGATGGGGAAAAAAGTGACAAAGAGAAAATAATTAATGAGACTTGATCTTTTCAACAGTCCTTCGTAGCAATCGACAAGGAACGTTATTTGTGTTATAGTGAAGAAACTTATTCCAAGGGGTAATATTAGAGATAGCAACGCTATATTGGAGTTGGTAAATTGGTTAACTGCTGAGATAAAGAAATTGGTATATTTAAAATATCCAAGAAAGGCAACATTATACTGCTACCATAAAGGAGTGGACATCCCAAAGGAGTAGAGGTTAAACTCTCTGCATGGCGGAGATCAACACCTTAAAGTAAGGAGCAAGAGCAAATGGGACAGAGAAGATGGTCAGCAGACGA
>JADFXO010000248.1 GCA_015233485.1 Nitrospirota bacterium | reverse complement strand
ACATCATTATAAACACCGCCTCCATTGGTTTTGATCTTGCCGACTTATCGAAACAAGGCAAAATTGTGGTTGATTCCGTTTGTATAGATCCCAATGATATTGGAGTAACGGGCACAGATGACCTTGAAGGTCTGTTTATCAGACTCGATTATGCAATAAGCACAATTCACGCAAAGAGAGTAGGTATCGATTCCATAGATTCTCTTTTTTCGGGACTGAGGCAGCATGACTTACTGAGATCGGAGTTTAAAAGGCTGTTAAAATGGCTGAAGGAAAAAGGCGTAACAGCCATTGTTACCGCTGAAAGTGGCGATAATTCACTCACAAGAAACAGGCTCGAACAGTATATTAGTGACTGTGTAATCCTCATAGACCACAGGGTGGAAAGGCAGATATTAACCCGGCGGCTGTGCATCACAAAGTATCGCGGTTCTGGTCACGGCACAAACGAATATCCGTTTCTCATAAACTCAACCGGGATCTCGGTACTCCCTGTCACCTCCGTCGGGCTTGAATACAAGGCGTCTGATGAGCATATTTCTACCGGCATCGTCAATCTCGATACAATGATGGACGGAAAGGGCTATTTCCGTGGCAGCACGGTGCTTGTCTCAGGCACGGCAGGCGCAGGAAAGACAAGCATTGCTATACACTTAGCTCATGCAACATGTGAGCGGGGGCATAGATGTCTCTATCTTGCATCCGAGGAATCTCCGCTTCAGCTAATCAGAAATGCCAGATCAATAGGCATAGACCTTGAGCCTTTTATTAAACAGGGTGTTTTAAGATTTAGCGCAAACAGGCCCACTTCCTTCGGCGTAGAGACTCACCTTTCCATCATACACAGGCTTATTGACGAATTCACGCCATCCGTAATTGTCATGGACCCGATTACGAATTATACCGATATTGGTAGTGGAAATGAAATAAAGATGCTTATGATGAGGCTTATAGATTTTATGAAAGGAAGTAACATCACATCCCTTTACACTACTCTTACCGCGTCGGTCGAGAGCCTTTATACTTCTTCCATGGATATTTCTTCGCTGATGGATACGTGGATATTTCTAACAAATATTGAATATAATGGAGAGCGTACAAGGGGGATTTCTGTAATCAAGTCACGGGGGATGTCCCATTCAAATAAGACAAGGGATTTTTTGATCACAGACAAGGGTGTCGAAATTCTCGACATTTTCACAGGCTCAGGAATAACAAAAAAGGAGGGTCAACGCGGTGGATGATGTTGATGAAAAGAATGTTGGAAAACCTAACGAGCCTATGGCGGAAGAGGCTGAATCAAGAGATGAGCATACAACATGGCAGCTAAGGCTTTATGTGGCTGGTCAGACTCTTAAATCTGTCGCCGCTATCTCTAATCTCAGCAAGATATGTGAAAAACACCTTAATTCCAAATATAAAATTGACGTGATAGATCTCAGGAGAGAACCGAAGCTTGCACAACAAGACGATATAGTGGCAATCCCGACTCTGGTAAAAACCATCCCCTTACCGTTGAGGAAGATTATCGGAGACCTCTCTGACACTGAGAATGTACTTGTAGGGCTTGATATTGAGAAAGTCACCAAGGCAAAAGATGAAAGGAAATGAGCTTATACTATGGCTGAACAACGATCAGACGTAGCTTTAATTAAACAAATAGAAGAACTTCAGAAACGTCTCGACCAGGCAACCGACATTCTCAACGCACTCCGTAGCGGCGTGGTGGACGCCATCGTTGTTTCCAAAGAAGATGACACTGAGATATATCAAATTGAACATGCGGACTATATTTATCAGGTGCTCGTGGAATCAATGAATGAAGGGGCTCTAACACTTACAAAAGAAGGTGTTATCCTTTACTGTAACAAGGCGTTTGCCGATATGCTACTTATCAATTACAGGCATTTAATAGGGGTAAAGCTTGTGAGTCTGATCTCAGAAGAATATATAGGGAAATTTGAATCGCTTTGGCAATACGCGCTCAGCGGCAGCGGCACGGCTGAACTTCAACTGCAATATTATGGTCTCACCATCCCTGTTTATATGTCTTGTAACACTCATTCGACAAAGAGAGAGCCGTCTTATGTTTTTGCCATTGTCTCCAATATTTCGGAGAGAAAGAGGGCAGAAGAGGCTCTGCAAAAAGCCCACTATGAGCTTGAGAGAAGGGTTATGGAGCGGACGGCTGAGCTTGCAACAGTAAATACAGCAATAAAGGAGTTAAACCAGACTCTTGAGCAGCGTGTAGTTGAAGAAACTAATAGGCGTATATTGCATGAACAGATGTTTGTTCAGCAATCGAAAATGGCGGCTATGGGCGAAATGATAAGGCTGATTTCTCATCAATGGCGGCAACCTCTGAATGTTATTAGCATGTTAGCACAGGATATTAAAGAGTCTTATGCCTTTGGCAACCTTGACGAAACTCTTGTAAACGATAATGTCAATACAATCATGCAACAAGTTAATTTTATGTCAAAAACGATAGATGATTTCACGAAGTTATTCGAGCCATCAAAGGAAAAAGTCCGGTTTGATGTAAAATCTGCCATTGAAGGTATGCTTTCGATGTTCGGCCAAATGTTTAAGAAAAGTAATGTAGATATTTCTATAGGAACCGATCAGGATAGCATACTGTGTGTGGATGGATACCCCAATGAGTTCACGCATGTGATCCTCAACATCCTGAATAACGATAAAGATGCAATTACTTCAAAGATAGAAGCTGACTTACAGGGGTTGATTGATTTGCATATTAGCAATAATGAGGAAAGAGATAAGGTAATAGTTTTGATCAAAGACAATGGTGGCGGAATATCAGAAAATATTATAAAGGAAATATTTAAACCATACTGCTCGACAAAAAGGGAAAAAGGCACGGGGCTTGGACTATATATGTCAAAAATCATAATAGAGAACCATATGGGCGGCAGTTTGACAGTAAGAAACGTAGACGGAGGGGCGGAGTTTACTATAAGCTTGGATGTGAGTAAATCAGAGATTATATAATAAATAAATGTGCCTCAAATCTCAAAACTCTCTGAAAAACATAGGCACCCCGTTTCCCAGTTGCTGTACGTTAATACAAAATGATAATAGAGATGTTTAAAATGCTCTCCCTTTATCATTACCATCAAATCATTCATACTTGTAAAATCTGACTGACTTAAGCGACCAGGTATATGTATCTGGCTAAAATAGACTTCTTTCGCCGGGCCTTCCAACGCCCGCCATATTTTTATATGCCGCTGTAACGTTCTTAACTGGTTATCCTGATATTTGCCAGGATTTCTCCATTGGATATAGTCGAACAACGTCCTTGCCTCTAATCCCGGGATTTACCATCAGTTTTTCCGTCACCTCCATCCAATCATCTAAAAACGGATTCTTTCGGGTACGCCAATCATGTGCCAGTTTTTGTTCACTCGGCAGCCTCGTATC
This sequence comes from Nitrospirota bacterium, assembly GCA_015233485.1. Lineage (GTDB taxonomy): Bacteria > Nitrospirota > Thermodesulfovibrionia > Thermodesulfovibrionales > Magnetobacteriaceae > Magnetominusculus. The sequence goes on along the minus strand of JADFXO010000248.1, from coordinate 2,531 downwards.
TATCATGTACTTCCTTGCCGTCTTTTCGCTCATCCCTGCTTTTGCCGCTGATACTCCCAATGTCCTTCCCTGATTCATCACCTTTTTTAACCTCCTTATCTGGTGATCTGTTACCATATAAGTCCCTCCTTACTGAAAAACTTAGATAGTTTACTTGCTCCTTCTATCAGGTAATTTTAATTGTCGTTGATCAGATACCTTCTATTGTGGTATGTAACCACAATATATGGCGTGTCTTGAGCAATAACCGATGCCGGTCACTTAAATTGCCTTCCAGAGATAGTCTCAACTCTGACTGCTTATAGCGAAGCTTACCTAATGCCAGCTCCGCTATTCTATCCAGCGGCTTGTTTCCTTCAATTAAAGCGTCTATCATTCTGCCCGCTGAAACGCTGTCAATGTCACTGGCAACACAACTGAGCCTCACCCCTCCATCTTCTAACGTCTTTTGTAGCCTATTCTTTTCTCCTGCAAGTGTCTCACTGAGCTTGCGCCTGTACCTCGTCAGCAATCTCAGTTGTCTCATATCTCGTGGAGGGATAAAACTTGCTCGCAACAACCCGCAGCGGCTTAACTCTGCCAGCCATTGGCTGCCGCTAACATCACCGAACCTGAAATGATACTGTATCAAGAATTTTCTTTTCATTGTTCATAATCGAAAGCGTGTAGTTTCCCTTTTTGGGTTTCCAGAGCCGCGGCGTCCCCTGTGTGACGAGCTTTTCACCGTTAAGCGCCCATGTGAGTTTTTCATATTGCGGGCTATATTGGAAAACTACCATTTGATTTGCCTCGCCGATGTCCGGGTCAAGGCTTATTATTGTATCAGAGGGTGGATAGGTTATATGGGGGGCCTCATATTCCCTGTTGAGCCTGATTACCGCGGGGGCAGACTTTACGCCGGCCTTGGGTTCTGTACCTTTTATGAACAGTTCGCTGCGCTCTGGCTCCACGCCGTCTTCAAACCGTACAATTTTAGATGTAATGCCGGCCGGTGGTGCGGGCGGCTTTGACGGGGCAGTGCTGTGAAGATAACTCATCACATCTACCCAAAGCGGTGCTGCTCCGGTGATGCCGCTTACATCTCTCATCGGCTCGCCCGAAAAATTTCCAACCCACACGCCAACCGTATAGCGGCCAGAGTATCCCACGCACCAGTTGTCCCGCATGTCCTTGCTTGTGCCGGTCTTAACCGCCGTCCAAAATCTTGTCGAAAGGGGATTCTCAAAGCCGAAGGTCAGGCTCCTTGCCCCTCTGTCAGACAGTATGTTCGATATTATATAGACGGCCCTGTTGTCGAGTATCTGCATCGGCCCTGCAGGGTTAGGGTTATCAGATTCGGGGCTTAGGGTCAACTCTCCCATCATGCCGCCGTTGGCAAGTGTGCTGTAGGCGTTTACCAGTTCAGATAGGGTTACGTCTAAAGAGCCAAGTGCAATTGCATAGCCGTAGAACTCTGCATCCTCCTTCAAGCCCTTAAAGCCCAGCTCCTTGAGCCTGCCGGTAAAGGCCTCAAGCCCTGCAATCTCCAATACCCTGACGGCCGGTACGTTCAGAGATGATGACAGCGCCGTCCTTACGCTTACCTGCCCCTTAAAATCCTTTTCATAGTTTTGCGGGATGAAAAGCCCTGATGTTGTTTGAATCCTCAGCGGGGAGTCATCCAGAATCGACGCCGCCGTTAAAAACTCGCGCTCCAGGGCTAATTCATAAAGGAATGGTTTCAGGGTTGACCCTGCCTGGCGCTGCGCCCGTATACCGTCGACTTTCACGGCGCTTGACAACGCCCCTCCGCCATTTCCCACATAGGCCAGTATCTCACCCGTCTCGTTTTCTACGACGAGGACTGCCCCATCTGAGACATTGCTGTCTTTAAGGGCAATCAGGTGTCTGTCAAGCCTCTCCAGCACGACGCGCTGAAGTTCGCCGTCTAACGTTGAGACTACCTCCTGTTGTCCATCCTTTATCAGAAGCCGTGCCGCGTGCGGGGCAAAGGCAATTCGAGACCTGATTTGATAGGGGACTGAGAGGGTCTCATAGGCCAACTGTTTAATTTGCCCACAGGACTCATCCCATCGAAGGCCCTTCACAAACAGACATGCCCGCGCTCCTACGGCCTGATACGAGGCGTTCGGCGCCCCCACGAGGGCGGCCAAAAGCAGGGACTGCGCCCGCGTAAGCCCCGATGGTTCCCTGTCAAAAAGCCCCCTTGACGCCGCCTCAATCCCTGTGAGTTCTCCCCTGTAAGTGACCAGATTCAGGTAGGCCTCAAGAATTTCGTCCTTTGTCCATTGGCGCTCAAGGGACAGGGCGGCCTTAATCTGGCTTATCTTCTGGGCGAATGAGCGCCGCCCCTTTTTGGGCTTGAATCCTTCATTTAGGACAGAGGCAAGCTGCATGGTTATTGTGCTGGCGCCACGTCTTGTTGCCGCAGATGTGAGTTTCCTGAACGCTATTGAGGCAATGGCGTAGCAGTCCACACCGTGGTGGGCGTAAAACCTCTTGTCCTCTATGTGGATTATTGCCTGAAGGAC
>JADFXO010000247.1 GCA_015233485.1 Nitrospirota bacterium | reverse complement strand
CTCTCTTGTGCAATTTTCAAAATTTGGAGTCTCATGCTTCTTTAACATACTTATAGCATTACATATATCATGCAAAAAAAGCTAGTTTAGAATCATTATTGGAAAAAACTTTCTGTGATCGCTATAAACCCTGTGCGTGCTGGATTAGCACAAAACCCGTCAGAGTACCCATGGAGTTTAGCACATTCTGACTGCAACCTGGCATTAGCCGTTAAGAACTGCGGATTGAGTTTAAAGGAGGTAGCCGAAAGATATGGTTCGATGCACTACTCTGCCGTTAGTGAAGAGACGGAGAGGTTAACAAAAGACGTAACAAAGAACCAGGGCAATCTTGACTTTGTACTTGGGAAGAATAATAATATAGATTCTTCTGTAGGAAAAGATACTGTAGATAATATGCGTAATAAACCCGATGTTAAAATAGCCAGGCTGGAAGGGAGTCTGTTTGGGGACACGCTTTGGAAAGCCCGAACTGCTGCTTTTGATTGGGCGCAAAAGGAACTACAAGGAAAAGACTTTAGGAATAATGATACAGGATGGGATATAAGAATAAGCAGAAGTGGACTCAACAAGGGAATTGTCGGCTCAGATAATATAAAACAGATAGAAGCTGTTAGGGTTTTGCCTGAATTGTTGCAGAATGCGGTTAAAACGGAATCAAGACCTGATAGGGCCGGTGACAGTGCTTTGACTATTCATAGGTTCTATGCGCCTCTTGAATTAGACGGGGAGTTATATTTAACCAAGATTACAGTAAAGGATTCGTCATTTGGGCAAAGATATTACAACCATGAATTAACAGGGTTAGAAATAGAAAAGCCCGAAGGGACTTTGCTTGAAAGAGATCTCTTCGATAAGAAGAGTAGTTCTATCCAAGCCCCGCAGACTTCACAGTCTGTGTCAGGCCCCACTCAGGCTTCTACTCTGAGTATAGCAGATATGTTTAAAGGTGTCAAGAGGGATGATGGAACTTTAATTTTAAACGATACCAACAAGTCTAAAGACCTTGCCGAATGCGAAGAAAATGAAGAAAAGGGGACAAAGAGGTAAATAGGGACAGCGACCATTTGAGGTTGCGGTACGGTAAATAGGATTATTGGATTATTGGGGTCGCATCTTGACAATTGACAATTGATAAAAAACGGATAGGAATGGACTTATCCACGAAGGACACGAAGAAGAAATGGCTAAGTTACTGTTGAAGGAAGAAGTTTATGCAATTGTCGGTGCGTCCATTGAGGTTCACCGGGAACTTGGGCCGGACTTTCTGGAAGCTGTTTACCAGGAAGCGTTAGAGTTAGAGTTGCAGGAACACGGCATTGCGTTTGAAGCACAGAAACCTTTGAGGATTTCCTACAAAGGAAAAATACTGAACAAGGAATACGTAGCAGACTTGGTCTGCTACGGCCAAATCATTGTCGAATCGAAGGCTCCTGGCAGGTTGTCCGGTAATGAAGAGGCCAAGGTGATCAATTACCTGAAAGCAACAGGGCTCAAAGTAGGCCTGATCATCAATTTCGGAGGGCACGGCAAGCTGGAATGGAAGAGGCTGGTAAAATGACCTACGCAGAACACGAATATTCGCAATGGTTCTTTCTTAGTGTGCCTTCGTGTCCTTCGTGGATAAGTTCTTTAAGGGATTGCCGGGATCGTATCTTGACGGTCTGTTGCCCAAATAGCGGACAGTGCCGTGAAAAGGTTACAATAAGAAAGATGATAAGCAAACAATTCGAAAGTTTAAGGAGGTAAGAATTTGATAGTTAAAATAGAGACATATTTTGATGGTGATTATTGGTGTGCCAGAGGGACGAAAGATGACATATTTACTCAAGGAAAAACTTATGACGTTTTGCTTGATAATATAAAAGAAGCAGTCTCTCTTCATTTTGAAAACGAGTTGGAATCTGGTAAATCTTTAGAAGTTCTAATCATGTCAGAAATGGAAATAGCAGGTTGTAATTGAAATTACCAACTGTTAGTGGCGAAGAGCTAACATATTTTTTAAAGAAGATGGGCTACCAGGTAATTAGGCAGAAAGGAAGTCATATACGAATGAGAAAAGTCTCGGAGATGGGAGAACATAATATAACAGTTCCAAATCATTCACCTATAGCAAAAGGAACACTAAATGATATAGTTAGTGAAGTGAGTTTTTGGAATAATTTATCAAAGGCCTCTCTAATTATGATTATAGAGAGTTAATAAATAGGGAAGAAAAGGGGACAGATTTATTTTTTTGACAGTAATTGCATAAAATAGTAGGGGAATCGATATGAGGAATAAAATAAATGGTCGTAACATATGGTTTTTTAAAGAAATACCTGGACGTTAATTAAGATGCCTACCGTTAAAAATATTTCAAGCCAATACCGCTTTTTCTTCTATAGTTTTGACTGTAATGAACCCAGGCATATACATGTTCAAAAGGGAACAATGGCTTGTAAATTCTGGTTAGTACCTATCGTATTAAATAAGAATTTTGGATTTTCGCCCAAAGAGTTAAATATAATCCGTGAAATTATTAGTAACAACAAAACTAAAATATTGGAGGCATGGGATGCACACTGTAATCAATACTATAGAAGTGCGAATTAAGGATATAAGCATTACCGATACGACAATTACAGCCTATCTTGTAGATGGGCGTGTGATAAGTGTACCTCTTGCATGGTCATGGCGTTTGTCGGAAGCAACACCTGAACAGCGGGCTAATTATGAAATTATTGGGGATGGTCAAGGCATACACTGGCCGGGCATTGACGAGGATATTAGTGCCGAGGGTATGCTGTACGGAATTCCGGCACCAAGACCAAATCGGGGTTGAGCGGTTATTCCCCTTGAACGAAATGACGAAGAAAAGGGGACAAATTGCTTTAACAAAACCGATTGGAGGGATTAAAGATGCACAATGAATTTACTGCTGTAATAGAAAATGACGGGCAGTGGTATATTGGGTACTGTCTTGAAGTCCCTGGGGCTAACGGACAGGGAAGGTCACTTGAAGAATGCAAAAAAACCTTGAAGATGCCATTGCCTTAATAATAGAGGACAGGAGAGAAGATGCTTTACGTGTGATATTAACGGGTCGCATCTTGACAATTGACAAATAGCCCTTTACCCCAAATGTGATACAATAAAGAGAGGAGAGAAATATGCCAAAAACAGCAATGATTAGAGCGCGGACAGAGGCATCCCTGAAGAAAGAAGCGGAATGCATCTTTAAGGAACTGGGAATATCCAGCACGGAGGCAATAAACCTCTTTTATAGCCAGGTTGCACTTTGTAAAGGTTTGCCGTTTGAAGTGAAGATTCCTAACAAAACCACACTTGAGACTTTCAAAAAGACTGACAGAGGAGAGGACTTAACCCATTTTGCCAACATTGACGATTTATTGAAAGACATAGAAAAAAGCCAATGAAGTACAAGCCTGTCCATACAGGGCAGTTTAAGAAGGACACGAAGCAGATGCTGCTACGCGGCTTCGGCGTAAAAGAGTTATCCGAAATAATGACGAAACTCCGCGATGGAGAAACGCTTGATCCAAAACACCGAGACCATAAGCTTGTCGGTAAGTATGTCGGACGGCGGGAATGTCACATCAAATCTGATGGGCTTCTGATTTACAAGATAGCCGGCGAGTACATAATTTTCGAGCGCAGCGGCAGACATTCAGATCTTTTCGACTGATGTATTACTGTGGTCGTATCTTGACAATTGACAAATATCGAATTATGTATAAGGCATATTATAAGGTATAATAAAATGACCAGACCGGCGAGGATAGAATTCGAAAGCGCATTTTACCCTGAGAGAAGAAAAGGGGGCAAGTCATTTTAACAAAAGCGTTTGGAGGGATTAAAGATGCACAATGAATATACTGCTGTAATAGAAAATGATGGCCAATGGTATATTGGGTACTGTCTTGAAGTCCCTGGTGCTAACGGACAGGGAAGGTCACTTGAAGAATGCAAAAAAAATCTTGCAGATGCCATTGCCTTAATAATAGAGGACAGGAGAGCAGATGCTTTACGTGGAGTTCCTGATGATGCTATTAAAGAGGTTATCACAATTTCATGAAACGGAGCGAATTACTTAGATACCTACGTAGGCACGGTTGTCATCTTAAACGAGAAGGTAGTTCACATTTTTTATGGATGAACCCATTGACGGGAGCAATTGAAGCGATACCAAGGCATAACGAGATTTCAAATATGCTTGCAAATAAGATATGTAGAAATCTTTCAATGCCAGAGATATGCAAGTGAGATAAACAAGTGGCCTGGATTGCCGGGGTCGCGTCTTGATAATTGACAATGTTAAGGTTTGATGGTATTGTGTAATTATGAACAATGGAGGGAATATTATGAAATATCGCATAACTATAGAGCAGGATGAGGATGGGATATTCATTGTCCAATGTCCCAGCTTACCCGGATGTATTTCTCAGGGTAAAACACGTCAGGAGGCTATTTTAAATATTCAAGATGCTCTTAAAGGATATATCGAAAGTCTTAAAATTCATAATGAACCTATTCCACCATCGATAGAGGAAGAGATTATAGAGGTATCCGTTTGAGTAAGTTACCAGTATTATCGGGAAAGGAACTTTGTAAAGCATTGGAGAAGGCGGGATATATAATTGACCATCAAACGGGAAGCCACATTATATTACGTAATCTTACGCCACCGCATAGGAGGCTTGTAGTACCAAATCATAAGGAGATTGCAAAAGGCACTTTAAAAGCCATACTACACCAGGCTGGATTAACAACGGATGTGTTACTGTAATATGAAGAAGAGATTAATGGATTAATGGGGGCACATCTTGACAATTGACAATTGATAAAAAACGGAGAGGAATGGACTTATACACGAAGGACACGAAGAAGAAATGGCTGAATTACTGTTGAAGGAAGAAGTTTATGCAATTGTGGAAAGCGAAAAAGGGGACAGATTTATTTTTGAGCTTATCAAAAACCACCTATAAGGAGGTGTCAATATGGCTAAAACCATTAAAGTCAGGTTTACGCCGGGAATTGTCGAGTTGTTGGAAAAGGCAAGAATTCCCCATGGCGCAGAACTAACCGTTATCTTTGAAGACAAGAACGATGAAGCAAAGGGTCAGCCCAAGATTAAATGCAGATGGGCCAGAGTGGCGCGGAAGATGTCCGAAGAGAATTTATTAGCAGGCATGGAAGCGGACTTTTTTCAGTGGAGTCAGGAATTTCGTGATAATTTTGTCTTCAACGACACTTTTATTAACGAGAACGAAAATGAATAAATATCTTTTAGACACCAACATCTTAGTCTATCTGGAAATGAAATACATACCGAATCATGAGGCTATAGAAAAACAAATGGCCGCCTTAGATGACGAAGATGAAATTTACGTGTCTATCCTGGCTATATATGAAATGTACTACGGTGCCAGCCGTTGTACGCCGGAGAATCGGCCTAGAATGTTAGCCATGATTAAATCCGTTAAAAAAAAGTTTATAATTTTACTTCTGCAAGAAGAGGGGGCGGAAGTTTACGGAGGATTAAAAACAATCTATAAAGAAAAGACAGGGATAGGCAAAAAGGAAATAACTAAGCACAATATAGACTTTATATTGGCCGCTTCCGCAGTTACTGCTAAGGCCATTTTGGTAAGTAATGACGGCATATTTCAAGACATTCAGAAAACAGATCCAATACTCAGGTTGGAAAATTGGCTACCCGCAAAAAAATTTTTTAAAAGGCATAATAACTTGATTATTATAGCGATCACAGAAAGTTTTTTCCAATAATGATTCTAAACTAGCTTTTTTTGCATGATATATGTAATGCTATAAGTATGTTAAAGAAGCATGAGACTCCAAATTTTGAAAATTGCACAAGAGAGGAGTTACTTGTTGCCCTGAAGGTAACGACAAGAAAGCAAGATTACAAACGTCTGTTTGCAATTCAGCAATTGTCATTCAAACTGCCTTTTGAGGCAGTCGCCGAAAGCAATCTCATGACTTATAAAACGTTAAACAATTGGATAAAGCGTTTCAATAAGCAAGGCATCGATGGTCTTATAGAGAAATCCCGTA
>JADFXO010000246.1 GCA_015233485.1 Nitrospirota bacterium | reverse complement strand
ATTAAAGGCTAGGTTAATTTTACTTCCGTGCCGTAGTTGTACTTTTACGTTAAGGCCCTTTTCCACTTGCCTACATTACTAAACTGTTTTCAGTATTTCTTATAGGATTAGTCCTCTTTTTTGTAGATACTCCGATAGCGCGTTTATGATATAGTCATTCACCGTAATCCGCTGAGCCGCTGCATCTCCTTTGGTTAGCGTGTGTATAGATAACGGGACGCTTATCAACCATTTCTTTACGATTTTACTTTCATTTTTGGCACATATTGCTTTCATAATTACCTCCTAATTTTAATAACTATTATAATTACTATTTAGAGCACTTTTTTTAAATGTGAGCGATAATTGTGCGACAGTTCAAATGGCAAGGCTGATTCTTTCAAAGGATCTGCAGCCATAGGATACTTTGCATATTTAATGCTCCCAGTAATATTTTGTTTTGCAATCCTCAACCAAGATGACATCAAACTAGCCGCCAAATTACTAAATCTCGGTGAAGCCCAAGACAAATCTTTTTTTCTTTCGCTTTCTCCACCATCTGAGCATTATATTGCTGTGAGGAATACGGCAGGATACACCGCATCTCGATTTTATACTTAGCTTCAAGAACTTTTGCAAAATGAAAAATGTGATCCTCGTAAGTCAAATAGTTTTTATACTGGGTCGGCTGGATTACAATTGCTATCTTTTTTGCTTTTCTTCCGATAAGCTCTTTTAGGAATCCTTCAAAGGTGGCATAGAAATTATCAAGGCTCATGTTTGCCAGGTCTTGCGAATCTTTGGAGTACTTATTTTCAGCCTGGACCCAATACGGGGGATCAAGAAAGGCTAAGTCTGGTAACGGCAAATCCTCTGGTAAACCGTCTGCTATATCCCATTGTTTGATGTCATCCTCGCGCCCAGGTATAACTATGCGATCGCTGCAATAATATCTTCGACGCATGGCTTTACAGACGTCAACACTTGTTCCATTTCCAGAAAAAGGATCGTAGACAGTTGACATCAGCTCCGTAAAATAGTAAAGTAAATTCTCCATATAGACTTTTGGAAATGCGCCGAAATATGATGTCTCGTCTGACTTAGCTAAATTCCATATCGAGTATGGAAATGGTTTAAAATCTAAAATTTCGCCGGATTTGGCAATCTTGCCATTTTCGGCATATTTTTTAATAATATCTGATACAGTTTGGCGAGATACTCCATACTTTTCCGCTATATCCGCTTGAGTATTCCATGCCCTAAGATTGTCGGCGAAGATACGCTCATTCCTGTATTCTTCAAGCTCCTTACGTTTTGTATGAGTCCAATCTCGTACAGTACGCTCTTGCACTAAGATGATACGGGAAATCTCCTTAATGGTTAGCAGCTCGCATTTTTTAACAGCAAACTTCTTCTTCTCAGCATTAGTTAACTGCTTGCCGTGTAAAGAGTTCAGCTCGTATGCCAAAATCTCAAGATGTGCCTCGCTTTCGGTTTGGATAATCTCGGCCTTAATTGAAGTAGCTCCCGCCCTTTGGTGTGCATTCCACCTGTGCCTACCGTCAATAAGGATATTGACCTGGTTAATTTTTATTGGCGGTAATAGTTCAACTGACTGCTGGTATTTTTCAATTAGGTTGTTGTCCACTTCCTGCCGCGGATACAAATCTTCTCGATAAACAATATCCTTAATTGCAATCTCTTGTATGGCCATATTTCATTTCCTCCTTCTTTTGGTTGCAAGGGTATGCGAACCTTCTTGACTGTACATTTGCAAATTAAATTGGCTAAACATCTCATATAAATCAAGACAAAGAGACAAGGCAGAGAGCCGCCAATATCTCTCTGCCTTGCGTATTAGATAATTATCTCATTCAAAACTCAACATGTCCACCGCGAACGGGCCACAAGTAACCATTACCGTAGTTTGGGTCGTTATTGTCAATGCTGCCGTTAAACATAATGAGCTGCCAGACGTCACCAATACTATTGCAATAGGTAGACGACCAATACAAAGTACCCTCGACTTCATAGTTAGACCGCACATTCATAAATGGATGTAAAGGTGGTAGCGCAGAACTACTATTTGAGTAATCCACCAAACTTCTAATCTCGTTTCTGTTTGGTAATCGCCAGTCACTATAACCGAATGTACTATATTTAGTGTTCATCCGTGCAATATAATACAATGCACTACTAAATCTGCTGTTAAATTGTCCCAGGTTTGCATCTTTAGTCCACATTAAAGCAGTAAGATTATCTGTTACCGTACCATCACCATGGTCCGAAAACCTGGGATTTGGCCAGGCGACTCCAGCCTGGTGTGTCCCGTCATCACCAGGGTAATAGGTTTGTGTCTGGCCAGTCTTCCAAACAGCAGCAGGTGCTTGTGTCCCTAACAATCCTCCACGAACTGGTAATACATAGGCATCGCGGAAGTCTTCTATTTTGTAGGTCTTGCCGAAGTAGTTATCCATGCCGTTACACATATTGACAACCCATGCGCGGTCAGTACTGCTCGCTTGGGTTGTAGATGACCAATACCAATCATACTGAATATTTATATATCCCATTGTACCGAGCCATTGTCCTGGAGTCTTTTGTCCGAGATGTATAAGGCTATGCAACTCGTTTATATTTGGTAACCTCCAATCTTTATGACCAAGGTACCCAACAGTATTCAGGCAATCTACATAATCTAAAGCCTTCGTCCAGTACATTTTGCGATATGAACTTGAACCAACTTTGGGAACACCAGCATCTTTAGCCCATATTAATCCTGTTAAGTTATCGGTTATAGTTTGGTTGCAATTTTCCGTAAACCTTGGTTCTGGCCAGATGATTCCAGATAGGGTGTCTCCATCCATCGATGCGCCTACAGGTGGTACATCTAGGGTATACGGACATATGTAACAAGTCTGCCCTGTCCGTGAAAGTCTGACGGCTGATGTAATTAAATGTCCTTTAATCAAAACAATCCTCCTTGTCGTACAGTTATTTATCTCTGCTAATTAGTTAAACAAACCTCTCACCACTCAAAATCCACTGATGAGCATTTCAACATAGAGCCGCTTTTAGGCAAGTCTACGCATGACAAACGATGTATAATGCAGGTTTTAGGAGAATGCTTGACTTTTGCAGCAGTTTGTATTACGCTATTAGTGTGATACTACAATAAGTCTCATGGATAGGCCTAGGTTGCACTAGGCCTTCCTCTCCTTTCGTTAAATTCATATCTTCTATTTCTAAAATTTTACAATAATTACCTCCTCATAATATCTATGTCTGGATTCAGCGATGCCAATTACGGTGTCGTGAGTACATCATACGCCTTACGGCACCGCTTAACTTATTTCGTTAAAAACTCATCTTGACATTCACCCCCTTTTTACGGCGTTAGCCACTAAGGTGACTGCTGTTAATTTGTCGTTTAACTTGCATGTCATAAAAGATAATTCTGAAAATTCATAATTCCTAAAAGGATTAAATTTACTCTATGCTTCTACTATATCAGAAAAAATTCAAAAGGTCAAGAGCGATTACGAATGATGAAAGAAATAAATAATGAAATGGATATGCTGAAAGCGCGTACCTCTGAAACGATCACTGTATAAGATAAGAGCCGAGAGTGAATATTTCTTATCAGTCTATCGTATCAAGCGGTTTCTCTTCTTGCCATTCTGCTCTTATGATAGATAGCATTGCCTCAGCCGCCGATTCACCCATGTTTCGATACCCATGCCCCATCAGGTCAAGAAAGGTCTGTACCGGGGACACCACCCTGACCCCGTCTATCGTCCTGGTGCCATAGAAAACGCCTTCGTCATATGGCTTAAGAAGTAATAGGTTAGCTTCACTTCCAGCAGCTTCGACATTTAGTAGTGTTCCAATATCATCACCAATCGTGTTCACGTAAGCCATCGAACGGTTATGTGTTATGGTAATGAATCTTGATGCCGAAGAGAACCCAGTCAAGGCGTAGTCTACGTTTTTTTCTTTGCATATGCTCGCAATAGCTTCCTCTGTTTCCTGAATGTTCTTCGATGTTTTGTAGCCCTTCACATCGTTTATACGGTAAGAGTACATGCTGCTCCACTCCTCCAGCAAGTCTAATCTCTTCGCACTTGGAAAACCTTCAAGTCTGTTCATATACCCCATTCTTGTAAGGAGTTGAAATATATTGGATGCTTGTCCTATGCTTACATCTGCTTCATTTGCAACCTCTTGAACCTGCCATAACTTTATAGGGTTGCTCAATAACACCCGCAGGATACGCATCGATTTTGGTGTGTACAGCGACGGAAGCTCTCTTTTTGCCTTAAATATGTTCGGTTTCCCGGCCTTCTCGATATACACCGGCCCTATGGAAATATAACAGTTGCCTGAAAAATCCAGATAACCGACATCATCCTCCAATATGATATCTGCCGCTTCCGGAGAGATATACGGTGCCATTATCATTATATAAGCTTCCGGATAGGTTTGCCGATATCGTATTACTTGGTTGACGGTGTTACGTATCAATCGGGGTTGACAGTTGTTCTTCACCGCCACGATTATTTTCTTCACTTTATCTTCACCGGGAATGGCAAGACTGATGACTATATCCACTTCATTGTGCTTTAAGAGTTGTACATTTCTCTCAACGGACAGTACGCTTAAAGAGGGTATTTTTGAAAGAGTCTCACTGATAGCCCTTGATGCCATCTCTTCGATTGTGTCATTGGTTGTTTCGTATTGTTTCTTTCTTATCATAATAAACTCCTATATTATGTATTTATCATCAGAAATCCCTATCCATACACTTATGTTAGCATATCGCCCTTCAGTTATAAATAAATATTATATAAGTTGAGATGAATTAATTAGTATTATAGTATATGTGAAATCAATATATAATGAAATTATAATGATGAGTAGTACGTACATTTCCAGATGGATTTCACTCTTTTAGAATGGCAGCTGGTGGTACGAGTGATAGGTATACCTCAGCTAAAGAGAACTATCAGAAGTACAGCTATAACCATCTATAAATAGTTCAGAGGTTTATAGCCAGGCGCAGTTATTTAAACTTAAGCAGTTAGAGGGTTCCATCATTACTCTCGCCTTCCCGGAACCGTTATCAAGCTTACTATAAAATAGTCTGGGCGTATTTGTGAACTTTCCAAAGCTTTTTCACATCGGATAGGTTATAGATCGTACTGATCAGGTTTCGGTATTAAAAGGCAATCCACGTTTACCCGCCGTTTCCTATTGATGTTTAGATGGTGGGACGTCAGCGGGGAAAAAGAGAATCGGCTTATTTCGACTATATTTAGTCGTCCCTGAAAAAGGCATAACCGTGTGATAAATATAGGAAAAGAGGCGTTTATAATGTTATAATACAACCGGACTACCTAAAAAAGAGAAAGGAAACCGGTGAAATATGCAGCCAAAAAAGACTAGTGATGAACAGGGAGAGTTATTTAAAAGGAGGTTGAGCGACTTGTTAAACATGAGCCATCCTCTTTGTGTTCTTGCTGAAAAGATAGAGTGGAATGTATTTGAGGCAGAGTTTGGTAAATTGTACGTAGAAAACAAAGGACGTCCGGGGTTGCCGATAAGACTTCTTGTGGGGCTTCATTATCTGAAACATGCCTTAAACGAAAGCGATGAATCTGTTGTGGAGCGTTTTTTAGAGAATCCTTATTGGCAGTATTTTTGTGGTTATGAGTATTTTCAGCACGAGTTTCCGCTGGATCCGACGTCATTGGTGAGATGGCGCAAGCGAGTGGGTTCAAAAGGAATGGAAGGGCTACTGAAGGAGACCTTAGAATCAGCCAAGAGAGAGAAGTTCTTAAAAAAGGTGGATGTGGAGAAGGTAAACGTAGATACGACGGTACAGGAGAAAGCCGTAGCCTTTCCAAGAGATGCACTGCTGTATTACAAGATGTTGAAGAATCTGGTAAATGCTGCGAAAAAACATGGGATCAAGTTGCGTCAAAGTTATGAGAGATTAGGCAAAAGGGCGTTACACAAGCAAGGTCAATACAGTCATGCAAGCCAGCTAAAGAGGGCCGAACGGGAGAGAAAGAAACTAAAAACCTATCTTGGTAGAGTGATTAGGGAT
>JADFXO010000245.1 GCA_015233485.1 Nitrospirota bacterium | reverse complement strand
CTCCTCAAGTAAATTTACTTTTTATATACTCAGCTACCATGCAATATCCAATGTACTACAGGATTGTTCCAGGTAATATAAGAGAGGTTAAAGCTTTTAAGCTGATCCTTGAAGAAAGTAGCATAAAGGATGCTATAATAATTGCCGACAAAGGCTTTTACTCGCAAAGCAATGTGGCACAATTGCAGGAAGAGCAATTGCGTTTTATTATCCCCCTAAGACGAACCAGCAATATGGTTGACTATGAACCACTAAAAAGCAAAGGTAACCTCGGAGGATATTTCAAGTTTAATAACCGGTATATATGGTATTACTCGTATCCGGTTGGAAATTTTATGCTACATTGTTTTCTTGACGAGCATCTGAAGAATAAAGAAGAACACGACTACCTGAACCGTATCGAAAAAGATCCTGATACTTATACTGTTGAAAATTTCTTCAAAAAACATCTACATTTTGGCACCATGGCGATATTAACAAATATCAACGAATCGTCGTCTGAAGAAATATATACAAATTATAAAAGCCGCAACAATATTGAAGTGATGATTGATGCCATGAAAAACATTCTAAACGCTGATAGTACTTATATGCAAGATGAAAAAGCTTTGGAAGGCTGGATGTTTATTACATTTATTGCGCTTCAGTGGTACTATTCTCTGTATCGCCTGCTGTCCAATAAAAACTTGCTATCTAAGTTTTCACCGCATGATCTGCTTACGTATTTATCCGAAATTAAAAAAGTGAAAATAAATGATACTTGGTACACTGCTGAAATCACAAGCAAAACTCAAAAAATCATTGACCTCCTTGATATACATATTACGTAAATATGGCGGAGTTAGGGTTTAAAAAAGAAGTTTTTTTTCTCTTATGGCAAGAATTTCCTCATATGCAACAAATCTGCAACGCTCCTTCGTGTATAATAAGCGAAATTTCATGAAGGAGTTAAGAAGACCCTATGAATGGTCTGGATTTATCGATCTATATGGAATTGTCGGTTTAATTTGTAATGAACGCTTGTAGCTTTGCTATAGCGAATTATCAGGGAATGAGAGGTTTAATGATTATGAGTAAGTACAAAGTAACATGGTATACCTTAATGACTGTACTGATACTGCTGTCGCTCTGCAATTATGCACTCGCTGCAGGTTCAGGGAAAGCAGCCCAAAAAGCCGGCCAAAACATCACCACCATGGACGTCACAATCGTCCCAACGACTATCACCATTAACAACACCCTCTTGACTATCACCACCCCTACAAAAATTACCATAAACAATACTACCAAAGCCGTCACTCTGGACGTCACAATCGTCCCAACGATTATCACCATTAACAACAACCCCATGACTATCACCACCCCTGAAAAAATTACCATAAACACTACTACCAAAGTTGTCACTCTGGCACCAATCAAAGGCGTTGCCTCCGAAGTGCCACAATCATCGCCAACGCCAAAAGCATCGGAGACGCCAAAAGCATCGCCAACGCCAAAAGCATCGGAGACGCCAAAAGCATCGGAGACACCATCACCCTCGGCATCTCCTGCGGCGACTCCAAGCGACACCATTACTTTCAAAAAAACCCCCATCACCATCAGCCCAAAAGATAAAGACCACCCAACAACAATCAGTTACAAAGACTATAAAAACACGATTACCACCGATGCCAAAATTGATTTTAATGATGACACTGCAACTATCACCAAAGATAAGACCAACGTTGAAACAATCCCAATTGATACCCCTATCACAATCACTCCCAAAGATAGCTCAAATCCCACAACTATCAAGTATGATGCCTCCACAGACGTCATCACTACAGCCATAACCATTACTTTTACCAAGCCCGACACAATCACTATTACCAAAACCGCTCCCATAACGGCAACACCTTCTCTAATGTTGCCATATGAGAACTATAACCAGTACTTTTCTAATAGTATGACATGTTCTCCGGATAACGCTTTCGACAGTTCTACGATAGTAACCTGTGCCAAGTTTTATGCTGGTGGTGAGTTTGTTCATGTGAATACGATGCTCGATAAGGCGCAACCACGAGTCGGATTCTTTTACTTCAACTGGATCAGACCACAAAAACCTAAACCGCTGGGAGACGATTCAGACTTTGCGTACTTTGGTCTTCAATTCTCCGCTAATATAATGTTAACAAGTTCGGATGAGACAGCTATAGATATCTCTTCTATAGACAAGGTAAAGCAAAATATAAATCTGGGAAGCAGCAAAAGGTTTGAATTTGAGACTCCTGTTTTCATGCCTTTGTGGTCATTTGGTGTTCAACCCCAAAAAGTATATTCCGAGAAAGATGCACATTTTCTTTTACTTGGACCAGTGGTTTTATTCAGAGGTAGTTACGTTGACGTCAAACAAGATACAATTCTCAAAGACAATACCGCTGGCGTCACTACTAACGCAAAGTTTTATAATGCAATCTATAGTGGATTAAGACTATCCAGAAATCCTGAAACTTATTCTCAATTAGTGGTGGGCCATGAGGATGGCCTTAAGTCATTTCGTATAGAATTATCGGGCCAGCTACCAGTGTTAATCATTTCCAAGGGGTATTATCTATATGCTGGGGCAAAAGCTAATCACACTCTTCTACATCAACAAGATAATGAAGGTGATTCTTTAAAAGTGTATTTCTCTTTTAACGTAGATCCTGTTTCAACGGCAACTAAATTTTTTGGTTATAAGCCTAACAACTCGGGAACAAATAATACAGGCAATAGTGCTGGCCAGACTCAAGGCAAATAAAGCGAACGCAAAAGGTATCGGGGCCCCGGTGTTTCCCGCCGGGGCCCGGTACTATAAAACAACGTATCTTTAGTTGGTTATATTTAAAGGAGAGGTATATAACATGGTAAACGAGGTGTATTATGGAAAGTTGTAAGTCCGGCAATAGCTGTCCTGTAACAAAACCCAATGATCATCCTATAACGAAACCGGAAATGTTGGCTTCTGAGCTGCTTTTGACAGATCTGCCGAAAGCAGAAATCACTAAAGTAACACAGGAATATGAAGCCACCTGCAAAGACAGTGCCTCACAAGAAACATGTCTAAGGTCGCTCTTTGAAATCGTGAATAATGATAAAAAGGGTCTCAACGCACTGTGTTTGTCCGGTGGCGGTATCCGCAGCGCGTCCTTTAACTTGGGGATAATTCAGGGTTTAGCCAAATCGATGACCGGAACAAAATCGAACCCCGGAGATAAATCGAACCCCGGATTGTTGAGTAAATTTCATTACCTGTCAACCGTTTCCGGCGGTGGTTATATCGGCTCCTGGCTAAGTTCCTGGATAAAGCACGAACAAGACAACGGCGCCCCCAAACCATTAGCCGTAGTGGAAGAGAAGCTGCGGGGAAGCGGTGAACCACTGCTTAATTTAGATTTCAACCCCAAATCTCCAGTTAGTTTTTTACGTCAGTTCAGTAACTATCTTACCCCGAAGTTTGGCCTGTTATCGGCCGACACATGGGCGATAATCATTACGTTTGTCAGAAATTTGATTTTAAATTGGCTGGTGATTATTCCTTTTGCCATGTGCACGTTGTTGGTGCCTCGCATGATAAGAGATGTTTTGTATACGGGGGTTAATTCCACGGCCTTTGGAATAATTGCCGTAGCGGTATATTCAATTGCCACAGTACTTGCAATAGTAACGACTACAATTGGGATATCCTCGTCTGAAAGACGTGCTGTTTCACAGAATAACATATTGGTTTTGTTGGTTTTTCCGCTATTTATCTCGGCTCTTTTATACACTTACATATGGACTAATTGGCTTGAAACCAGTAGTTTTAAGTTCTATCTGATTTTTTTTGGCGCCATAGCCGGTGTATCTGCAGTAGTTCATATATTGGTCCGTATATATTACTGGTTGCAGGATAAGTATAATACAAAGGGTCAAACCAATGCACCGCCTTCCGCAACACAGTGTAAGACAATATGCCAGGGCTTAAGGAAAACATGCCTGATAGCTTCGGGAGTTGTTGCGGGCTTTGTTGCCGTGGCAATACTATGGGTTGTGTTCGGGCATTTTACGGATATGCCGGATAAGCCGTGGCTCAACGGTCCGTCGGCTGGTGCGCCATGTGCCAATACATTTAAAACAGACAGCGCCGCTAATCATGTTCTTAACGATGAGCTTGGCGGCATTTTAGCAAAAGCCTCTGACCTGTGCCGCATCATTTTGAAAGCAGATAAATACGAAGTAAGTTCTTCCAGGACAGCCGCTTACGTCCCCGGTTTGTATTCCTATTTATTCGTCACCATAACGCCGGTGTTATATTTGCTTGCCATAATGTCCGCAGGCCTCCTGTATATTGGATTTACACATACAATGGGTGTGGCTGATACGCAAGACGTGGAGTGGAATTCGCGGCTGGCAGCCTGGCTTATGATCGTTATTTCCGGATGGCTCATCCTGAGTGCCGTCTCGTTTTTCGGGCCAGGCATTTTTCATAACGCAGGTGCCGTCGCAAAGGGGTTGATAATAGGTTCCGGTGGCATCGGGGCGGTTATTCATCGTATCCTGGCATTTAATGACAAATCTAAGGTGGACGAAGCGAAAAGATCGACCGGAAATCATATGCTCTTAATGGCATTAGCAGCGATAACTATTGTCGCTCTGCTTATTTTACTTTCGAATCTCGTTTTTTTATTTTTGGATAATGGTTACGATAATATCGTTAAAGATATTAACGGATGGTTTGGTGTCGGCAATTCCGGCGTTTTAGATCCAAAATCTCCGTTTAAGGTTGAAGAAGCCTTTGCTGTGCTTTTCGTCTTCGGGTTGATAGCCAGCCGTTACGCTGACAATCCCAACAAGTTTTCGTTACATGCAGCATACCGGAACAGGTTGGTTAGAACCTTTCTTGGGGCTACGCGTCTTGGCAAGAGACATCCGCATCCGTTTACCGGATTCGATGAAAATGATGATATTCCGCTTTCCTCGTTATTGGATAAGCCTTTCCACGTTATCAACATGACACTTAATGAGGTAAACTCTACAAATCTCGCGTGGCAGCAGCGCAAGGCCTCGTCCTTTACCGTAACTAAGCACCATTCGGGCAGCTTATCCATTGGTTACCGAAACAGCCGCGAGTACGCCGGCGGAATCCGGCTTGGTACGGCGATGGCCATCTCCGGAGCCGCCGCAAGCCCTAATATGGGATATTACTCTTCACCGCTGGTATCGTTTCTTATGGCGGTTTTTAACGTGCGTTTAGGCTATTGGCTTGGCAATCCCAGTATGGAAGAAGAGTGGAAAACCGATGGTCCTCGTTGCACAATCTGGACTTTAATAAAAGAAATGTTTGGCGCCACAACCTGCGCCAACAAGTATATATATTTGTCGGATGGCGGCCATTTCGAAAACTTTGGTCTGTATCAGATGGTTTTCCGCCGTTGCCGTACCATTATCGTCTGTGACGCATCTGCAGACCCGGATTATCACTTTGACGACGTTGCAAATGCAGTCCGCAAGATAAGAATAGATTTAGGAGTTCCAATTGAGTTTATAGACAAGGAAATAGATGACATTAAAGCAAAACAACGCAAAGGGAAAGACATAAAAATAAGCAAATCGCACTGTGCTTTTGCAACTATTAATTATGACGCAGTAGATGGGGCCAGTGCAAAACGTGGTGTTTTGATTTACATTAAAGCATCGCTTACCGGAGACGAACCGCCCGACGTTTTAAATTACGCGGAAGAACATGAGGATTTTCCTCACGATACTACTGCCAATCAGTTCTTTACCGAACCGACATTTGAAAGTTACAGAAAACTTGGCGAGCATATAATCGACTGCGCGCGGCCTGCACTGGAAGTACTCTTTATGTAGGTATAACTAAACTATTTCCTGACGGAAGTTCAAATATCCGTCTTTCAGTTAGAAGGCTATATTGAGGCGTTATAGAAGTTATAGTATATTCCTCGCAGGTGTATATTTTATACTTGACAACATACCAACTGGTAGGTCCAAATGTTTACTGGCATATCAGCGAAATAACGAAGTTTGCCGGTGTGTACCCGAAGCATATGGTTCAAGAGGCCCTCGATGCTTGCAGAGAAATAGGTGCGTATCACAAAAA
>JADFXO010000244.1 GCA_015233485.1 Nitrospirota bacterium | reverse complement strand
TCGAAAGAGATAGGCGAGCTATTGCCTGAGCTGTACCTGCATGGATTGTCCAAAGGAGACTTTGAGCTTGCGATGAGAGGTTTGCTTGGAGATGGGGCACCACTGTCGGCTGCATCGATACAGAGACTGAAGGCCAGATGGGAGTTAGAGTATGCAAAGTGGAAAGAAGAGGATTTGAGCGATTTTGAGCCAGTATATATGTGGGCGGACGGTATTTATGTAAAGGCTGGATTAGGAAAGGACAAGGCGGCTCTGTTGGTGATTATAGTGGCCATGAGCGATGGAAGTAAAAAAGTAATAGCGGTAGAAAGTGGGTACAGGGAATCAAAGGAGTCGTGGGCCAAGGTACTGCGATTAATAAAAGAGAGGGGTCTGAGGTTCCCCAGACTTCTTGTAGCAGACGGACATCTTGGCATATGGAGCGCGTTGAGCGATGTGTACCCCGAAGTTGAGGAGCAAAGGTGTTGGAATCACAAAATCACCAACGTCTTGGACCAGTTTCCAAAGCGGCTGCGCTCAGAAGCTGCGGAGCTGCTTTGCGAGATGCCTTATGCCCCAACGAAGGCCGAATGTGAAACGATGAAGGCTCAATTCACGAAACGCTTTGTAAATGATTATCAGAAGGCCGTAGAAACGCTGGATAGGGACTGGGAGCGTATGGTAACTTTTTACATGTTCCCGAAGGAACATTGGACACATATAAGGACAACCAATGTGGTGGAGTCTCCATTCTCAACAGTTCGGTTGAGAACCGATGCCGCCAGGCGCATGAGAAAGGTAGCCAACGCAACTGCTCTTATATGGAAGGTCTTATTGGTTGTAGAAAAGAGGTTCAGAAAGCTGAATGCACCACACATCCTTCGTGATGTCTATGAAGGTGTTAAATTCGTAGATGGAGAAAAAGTATCAGAGGAGAAGGCTGCCTAAATGTTTTTTTACACACCTATTGACAAGGCCTCCTTTTTTTAGGATTATTGTCTTATTAGGTCTCTATCCACGATAGTGGCACCAGCTTTTTATCATCGCGCCAACGTTCTATTACACAATCCTGAAACCATTGTTCTTTGATATCAGCATGATCTGTCATGATAATCTGAAGATTGGGTGCCAGACCTTTAACCACGTCTAATGCAAGATTATACATTCGAACTACTGCTTCACGGTCTTCATCTTGGATATCTTCCATGCTTCCATCGAAATCCTTTTCGGCTGGAAAGTAAACTTGAGAAAGCTGATCGATGAATAAAAAACGTGGTAACGGTCTATTACCTTGGACAAACCATTTATGAAGAGCAAAATGTGCAATAAGGTGGCAGCCAACCCAATTCTCTCCACTCCCCATGTTTTCCATGGGAATGGGACCATCGTCAGTATCCGCAACTACAGTTAGATGCTTAATATCAAGGCGCAAAGTGGATTCAGAATGTTCAAGTTTAAGTTTTTTTGCCCATGAGTTCATATCTTGATTTATGCTTGAAAGAATTGATTTAAGACGCTCCTGATCGATCTTGTTTCTAAGCTCGGTTTCAATTACAGAAATCCTATCTGCAAGAATATTTATTTCAATGTTTAGGTCACTGTTATCCTCAAGGTTAGGTAAGCTTTCCAAATATAGTCCTATTCTACCGAGAACATAAGCTCTTCTTAGCACCCTGTCACGAATTGTGCGTAGCTTCGTATTAAATGTCTGTACAAATTCTAAAGATTCGCGGTTTTCACGCAGCTTTTGCTTCGTTATTTCTAATCTCTCATAGAATTTCCGAACTACTTGTTTCATCTGTGGAGATCGTTCCACTACTGTGGGAATCTGTTTTTCAAGCTTTTGAACAGATTTCTTTAATTCAGAAATTGCTGGAATTTGTTCCTTGAGTTGTGCTTGGCATAGAGGACAAGAGTAAGTTTCTTTCTTTTCAATATCAAATAAATGGATACACTTAAGTCTTGTTAAATGTGCATTTAATTCCCGAAAATAACCATCCTTATCAGTGATTAAGGCTTTAGCGGATTTCAATTGTTCCCTTGTTTTAAGCAATTCATCAGTTAAAACTGTTCGTTCCTTATGTAAATATTCAAATGTTTCACCCTCTGCCAGAATCTCTTCTTCAGGTTCAACTGGTCTACTTTGAACGTTTTTCAAAGCTTCTACGCACCCATTCCATGAATCGGGCAGACTCCCAGCAATATACAAGCCAATTTCCTGCGCTTCAGAAAGCAATTTATGTGCCGGACTAATTCCTACACCTTTTATAGCTTCATGCTCATATAGTCCTTTTTTTAATTCACGTAATTGTTGTTTCAAACGCCTTAGTTCCTCTTTCCTGGCAACATAATCATCATCTACAACACCGAGAAAATACGGGATAACATCCTTGATCTTTTGGGGAATAAATTGTTCGCTTTGTTTATGAAACAGTTGTTTACTGCTGACAAGCTCGGCTTGCTGTTGGAAGCAGAAGAACAGGGTATGTCTTATATTAGCCGACGATGGTGCTCGTGTCTGTCCAAGAGGTGGTTCATTAATATTTTCACCGATCCCGGCATGTGTGGAAAGTAAATCCTCAAGAGCCTCAGAATTTGTAGTCTGCCTTAAGTCTGAATGCTCTGGCAGTTCAATATCAGTTTGAATGTCATAATAAATCTTCTCTGAGGATGTCTTTATGCCTGCAGGTAGCTTTCTAGCAATAAAAGCCTGTCCTCCAATGACTTGTAATCGTACTCCCACCCACTCTACAGTTTTACGGATAATCCCATCCGGAATGTTGCAGCTATGGCTACCTAGACAATAATCGATGATTTCTATAAGTGCTGTTTTGCCGGTTTTGGATGCGCCAGTGATGATATTGAGTTGTCCAGGTCGAAGGGACAGATTCCTTCGCTTACCACTGTATTCATAAAGTACGATATCGAGAATTTGGAAGCTCATGGCCGAATTCCCCAGAGAGTCATAACGGTTTGCGGTGAACCTGCCTTGGCAAGCCATTTTCCAAGAAAATGTGACCGCTTGACACACTCTTGCGCTTCATCATTTAGTTTTCTTAAATATTTATCGATATCCGTTTCTTTTTTGATTGATTGCAAATTCCCATCTTCCTGAAATGCCAGCCAGTTATGTATTAAACCGAAGGTCAAGGCTTCCCGTGTATAAGGCTTCAATGAAACGACTCTTTCATAAAAAAGTACGCGAGCAGATGCATTTTTCTGTATCCAGGCAGGAAATGACGTTGTGGTTTTGAGTGGGAGCAAATCTCGTGTAGGTTTGTGCAGAACAAGAGGCAGTATCATAAATGAGAGCGGAAATGGCATCCAGTAGCCTTTATCACTCGCATAGCCAACTATGGAGGACGTAAGCACAACACAGCAAAAAGCGGGGTTCAATAAATTTGCTTCTTCTATTGGACGTTCCTGCCATGCTTTCATAATTTAGCCATTTCCGGTTCAAGTAGAAATTTAAGTCGTTCTATAAACTTAGGGTGCCATCCTACCCGTAGGTCATCTGCAAGTATCTGATATGAGCCTCGGGCAATAAAATGCTGCGTTAAACCCGATCTAATAGATTCAAGAGCACCTGTTTCAACCCATTCATACAGAGTCTTTGCTGCTTGTTTATTAGCTTCTTCGGCGGCACCTTTTCCTAATGTATCTTCCATCTGTGCAAATCTTATTTTCCACTCTTCCATAAGGAGGTCTTCGTATCGACCCAGTTCTCCGACTAAACGAGGGTCTTCCCGTACCCATCTGGAGCGTTGTTCAAATGCTTTGTAATAATTGAGAATTGCATAAAAGATACGATTTTTGCCAATGTCTATCAATTTCAATTGATGAACAAAGGTTCTATCTTGATAGGTTTTATCTTGATAGACGTATTCTTCAATGGTTGCATTAAGAATATCGTCATCTATAGGCAAACTGTCTTGCTTAAACTGTTCACGAAGATGATTTTCCTCATCAAGAATTTCTTCGCCGGTAATTGGTTTAGAATCCCTGGTGATTAAATGCTGCATTGCTCTTTCTAACCACCATCCCTCTAATCGTTTCAAAAATGATTCTAAATGTTTCGCCTTTACCGCATGAAATAATTCCTTATGAAGTTCTTTTTCAATGTCTATTATTAGCGGGGCGTTATCCATAACATAAACAGAACGCAAAAGCTGAGTCTTTTGATCCATTGAAAGTGATAGAAATGCTGTACAACCGGCAGCATTGTCTTTGTTTGTTGAGGACCCGGCAGTTGCATTGAGCCGTTTTAACGCTTTATCTGTATTTCGTTTACCGGCATCGGCCTTAAGATAGTGGGCCGCCGTTCCCTCTGGAGCAGAAGCCGTTGTAATGAGAAAAAAGGTTGACCCTGCAGGCACGTTACCGGTGAGAATATTTTTAGACCAAATACGTATAGTTTTCCAAATATCGGGAGACGCGTCAGTAAGATTAGGAGTCTTGTTAAGATGATGCTTGGTCTGGAGAAGTTCACGAGGCTTTCCCTTGCTTTCAAACACAACGTCATCGAGTGTTTCTAACGAAACTGTTATCTCCTCTCCATTTCGAATCCTTCGTAAACTTTCAATTAAGGCAACCCGGCACTGGTATAAGTACCCTGTCAATGGATCAGCCGCAGAAAATTGAGAAGTTTCTTTATCACTCATATTTTAATTCTACCTTCCTTTTGAGCTTAAGTATCTTTTTATATGCAACCCTCTCAAAATTATATCATATTTCATGTTATATAAGTAATAATCACTACATAAGTATGGAATTATAATTCCCTTCTACACGCTATTTTGAGTACCCGCCCCAGGTAGGCAATGAGAAGGTTGACAGAAAATTGTACGAATGTTAGAATTGTTTATGGCAGTTATAACCATTCCAAGGGCATTACGTGAAAAACTGGGCGAAGAGGGCACCGGCGCATTTGTCGAGGTCATGCAGAGTATTGAGACAGAATGGCGCAAGGACTTATCCACTAAGGAAGATTTGGCCAGATTGGAAGGAGTAATCAAGGAGGAACTTGCCAATTTCAAAGGCATTGTCAAAGAAGATTCGGCCAGATTGGAAGGAGTGCTCAAAGAAGAGCTTGTCATATTTAAGGGCATAATGAGTGAAGACTTTGCCAAATTTAAGGGCGTGATGAGTGAAAACTTTGCCGATTTTAAGGGTGAGATCAGAAAAGACTCTGCCAATTTCAAGGGTATGATGAGCGAAGACTTTGCCAAATTTAAAGGAGAGGTCAGAGAAGATTTGACCAACGTTCGTCTTGAGATAGAAAAAGCCAAATCCGATGTCATCAAATGGGTGGCCGCAATGCTGATAGCTCAATCGGCAGTAATCGCAGCCCTCGTCAGACTATTATCACACTGATTTAATATTAACCCAACCCTTGCGCATAATAGCCAGGTGGTTTTTGTATTTCTTTGTCGAGGTTTTGCATAAGGTCAAAGTGTATTAGCCATATTCCTCATGGAAAAACCACTCAATGTGGGTATTCCCTCACCCTTGTACTGGATTAATACCTTGTGGCTCTCTCCCATTCCTTCAGGCAATAAAAGACGTTTCACTTTCAATGCGTCAAATTGGTAATCTTCTTTATCTGCAAGCGTTAAAAGAAATTCGTCTATCCTCATGGATACCAAGAAAATCCCTTGGGGACAGTATCCGATAGTTTTAAAGCCTCGTTCATCACCCAATTTCTTTAGTGAGGAAAAGTTGACGTGGGCCGTTATGTCCTGTTGCCCCACTCTTTGATAAGGGTTTTCAGACACCTCGTGCCGGTAATAGCAAAGAAGCGTTCCTCTCGTTCTATGGAGCGAATAGTATTCGTATGCCGGATAACCGTAATCTATCGTAAAGATGAACCCGCGTTCCATAGAGGTTGTAATGTTGTCCATCCATTCGATCGAGTCAAGGTCAACCTCAGTAGTATAGCCATCCGGAAGCGTCTCCATCAGGGAAGGAGCGAACTCCGTCAGGTATTCTTTTATTTTTTCACCAGCCGGCATCAGGATTTCGTTAAAGCCTTCGTCTATAAACACCTCATAGATGCCACCGGCATGGACTTTAACCAAATGCACGGGAAAAGCGTCGACTAATTCGTTGGAGAGCACACACCCTATGAATTGGGTAAGATCTTTGTGAGAGGCGGCCCACTTAACTTTACCGTTAAATTGTAATAACAGTGCCTCC
>JADFXO010000243.1 GCA_015233485.1 Nitrospirota bacterium | reverse complement strand
TCTCCACTGTGCCTGTTTAGAATGTCCTTTATTTCATCAAGCGATTTTTTCATGACCAATATCCTTCTTTAAGTGTCTTTCCCATTATGGCTTCTTTTACTATCGCGTACTTCTTTGCCGGTGCCAAATGCACCCTCATCTTCTCTTTCACTCTGCTATCCTCCTTCTTCCTATCCTTAAGGATACCACTCCTTATTATCTTCTGTCTATGTTCACTTTCATATACAACCATACAGTATGAATATTTCTATATTAACCGAATCATCCTGAGCCTGTCGAAGGATGCTCCGTTTACTCGTATGGCAGCAACTTAGTATAAATATAATTGCAATCCCCCCGTGTGATTTCGTATCATATAGGAGTGATTGCGATAGTCGATTATGGGATGGGAAATCTAAAGAGTGTTGAGAAGGGATTTCTTAAGAGCGGCGTTGCCGTTAAGGTGACACAACAGCCGGCAGATATACTCTCTGCCAACGGTGTGGTGCTGCCCGGTGTTGGGGCGTTTAAGGACTGTATGGCAAACCTTGACAGGCTCGGCCTCATTGAGCCGATTTTAAAATCTATCAGGGCAGGCAAACCATTCCTTGGCATCTGTCTGGGGCTTCAGGCGCTTTTCACTGAGTCCGAGGAGTTTGGCCGCTGCCCTGGGCTTGACGTATTTAAGGGAAGGGTGGTCAGATTCCCCGCCACCGCCTTAAAAGTCCCTCACATGGGATGGAATACCGTCCAATTTAAGAATAAACCGCCGATTTTTGACGGAATTGACGACAACCGGTATTTTTATTTCGTCCATTCGTATTATGTCGCGCCAGAAGACCCGGCAATAACCGCCGGCACTACGGACTACGGCATTGAGTTTACTTCCATGATATGGAAAGACAATGTCATTGCCACGCAGTTTCACCCGGAAAAAAGCCAAAACTCCGGCCTCGAAGTCTTGAACAACTTTGGCGCGTTTGTCAGAAAAAACTGACTTATTTGGAATTACAACGTTGCCGCATTCAACAACGTTGCCGCATCCAACAAATTGAACTGGAGGACATAGATGGAAATGAATGTTCTGGTAGTTGATGACGATGAAATCATAATCAAGAGCTGCGAGGCCGTGCTATCCGGTGAAGGGTTTAAGGTCACTGGCGTAACCAGCTCAAAAGATGCGATGAGTCTTATAGATGACAGAGTGTTTGACCTTGTTATAACAGACCTCATAATGCCGACTATCGACGGCTTTGAGCTTATTAAATGGATAAACGAAAATCACCAGTACACCAGAGTAATAGCTATGACAGGTTATTCCTCCAAGGCAGTGCTCAGAGACGCCATTGCCCTTGATATAATGGATTTCCTGCCAAAACCATTCTTCCCGCATACACTGGCAGAAGCGGTGAAAAAGGCCGTCAGTATCCCTCCCAAAGTCCCAATGCCCACAAAGGACGTGGAAACCTACGACAAGGGAAAGTTAAAATCCATTTTGCAGAAATATAAGAAAAGACCGGGCGCCCTCATTATGGTGTTGCAGGAGGCCCAGGAACTTATTGGCTATCTCCCCGCCTCGGTACAAAAAATTATCGCCAAGTCTATGAAAATACCTGTGAGCGAAGTACACGCGGTGGTTTCTTTCTATTCATATTTCACAATGAAACCCATGGGGAAGTATAACGTGCGCGTGTGCCAGGGGACGGCATGTTATGTAAAAAGGGCAGACGAGGTTCTGGCAAAAATCAAAGACGCTATGGGCATTAACGAGGGTGAAATAACCCCTGACAGCCTCTTCTCTCTTGAGACCGTACGTTGTATCGGCGCCTGCGGGCTGGCCCCTGTGGTGTTAGTCGGTACCGACACATTCGGCGGTGTTGACCCCACTAAGGCAAACGAAATACTCAAAGATTATCATTAATGAGGAAAAGACTATGGAAAAAATGACAATAGACGGTCTGTACGCCATTAAAGAAAACTATAAGAGCCTCCTCTGCGAAGGCAGGCTGATGCTCTGCGGAGGCACAGGGTGCATAGCGGGCGGCAGCCTGAAAATAAAGGACGCACTTGAGACAAACCTGAAAGAAAAAGGCCTTGGCGGCAAATATAAGGTCATCCTGACGGGCTGTAACGGTTTCTGTGCCCACGGCCCTCTGTTACTTATCCAGCCAGAGGGCATTTTTTATGAAAGACTGAGGCCCGACGACGCCCCGCTCCTTGTTGAGGAACACTTTGTCGGGGGCCGTCCGCTTGAGAAGAATTTGTACAAGGACACAAAGACCCACGCCGCCCTGAAGGAAATAAAAGACATCCCGTTTTTTAATCTCCAGATGCTTGGCGCGCTTAGAAACCGCGGCATGATAGACCCCGAAAACATTGAGGAATATATAGCCGTGGACGGCTACTTTGGGGCTGCTAAGGCGCTCAGAGAGATGACACCCACTGAAATCATAAAAGAGGTAAGGGGCTCTGTCTTGCGGGGAAGGGGCGGGGCGGGCTTTATAACCGGCCTGAAGTGGGAGCTATGCTCAAAGGCCCAGGGAGACTTTAAATACATCCTATGTAACGGCGACGAGGGCGACCCGGGCGCCTTTATGGACAGAAGCATCATGGAGGCCGATCCCCACGTGGTAATAGAGGGTATGATAATAGCGGCCAAGGCCATTGGCGCCAGCCAGGGCTACATATATGTCAGGGCCGAGTACCCGCTGGCCGTCAGAAGGCTGCGCAAGGCAATAGACCAGGCCATAGAGTACGGCCTCCT
Organism: Nitrospirota bacterium; assembly: GCA_015233485.1. Lineage (GTDB taxonomy): Bacteria > Nitrospirota > Thermodesulfovibrionia > Thermodesulfovibrionales > Magnetobacteriaceae > Magnetominusculus. The sequence goes on along the minus strand of JADFXO010000243.1, from coordinate 3,438 downwards.
TGGGCAGGACATCCTTGGCAGCGGGTTTAATCTTGAACTTGATATCTACCCCGGCGCCGGGGCTTATGTCTGCGGTGAGGAGACTGCCCTCATGCGTTCAATAGAAGGTAAACGAGGCTCTCCAATCCCCAGACCGCCATTTCCCGTCCACAAGGGTTTATGGGAAAAACCGACCGTCCTCAATAACGTGGAGACATTTGCAAATATCCCGTCGATAATACGCAACGGCGCCGACTGGTTTAAGTCCCGCGGGACTGAGAAATCCACCGGAACAAAGGTCTTTGCCCTCACCGGCGCAGCGCTCAACACAGGACTGATAGAGATACCCTTCGGGATTCCCCTTAGAACTATAATTGAAGACATTGGCGGGGGGCTGAAACGCGGGAGGAGCTTTAAGGCCCTTCAGCTTGGCGGCCCGTCAGGGGGCTGTGTTCCCGCGGAGTTTCTTGATATACCAGTCACCTATGAAGATATTATAAAGACCGGAGCAATCGTCGGCAGCGGCGGCATGGTCGTCCTCGATGACACAAACTGCATGGTCAATCTTGCAAGGTTCTTTCTCGATTTTACCGCCCACGAATCATGCGGCAAGTGCACGCCATGCAGGGTAGGCACAAGGATTATGCTTCACCGCCTGCTTGATATAACCAAAGGCAGAGGAAAAGAAGGCGACATAGAACTCCTTGAAGACCTCGCCGACGATATCAAGTCCGCGTCCTTGTGCGGACTCGGACAAACCGCCCCCAACCCCGTGCTTACTACTATCAGATATTTTAGAGCCGAATATGAGGCTCACATCAGGGATAAATGGTGTTTTGCCGGGGTCTGTAAAAACCTTTCGACTTTTTATATCGACGAAAAGGTGTGTACGGGTTGCACGGCCTGTGCGCGGGCATGCCAGGTGGAGGCGGCAGTGGGTGAGAAGAAGAAACCCCACTCAATCAATCAGGAAAAGTGTGTGAAGTGCAGGTCTTGTTATAACGCCTGCAAGTTCGGGGCTGTTAAGATAGGCCCTGCCGCGATGTTTGGTCCAAAGGAGTTTGCGCGATGATAGAACTTACAATCGACGACATAAAAGTAAGAGTAGAAAAAGGCCTGACCATTCTACAGGCAGCCATTGAGAATAATATCTATATACCACATATATGCTGGGACCCCAAGCTCAAACCCTACGGCGGCTGCAGGATGTGTCTCGTAGAAATAGAGGGGCAGCCGCGCCCCCTTGCCTCATGTTCCTATCCTGCCGAAAACGGTATGGTAATCAGGACAAATTCCCCTAAGATTGCCAAACTCAGAAAGACAATGGTCGAGCTGCTCTTAATCCATCACCCACTGGATTGCCCCACATGCGACAAAGCAGGGCAGTGCAGCCTTCAGGACCTGGCACATCAGTACGGCCCGTCTAAGAACAGGATTCAGGAGGAGAAATACTCTGTTGCGCGGCACTCAAGAAATCCCTTCATCATGAGAGATCAGGACAAATGTATCCTCTGCGGCAAATGTGTCGCCGTATGTTGGGAACATCAGGGTGTCGGCGCTATTAATTTTATCGGCAGGGGGTTTGAGACAAAGGTATCACCGGCCTTTGAGGAAGTCCTTGACTGCGAGTTCTGCGGCCAGTGCGTTGATATATGCCCTGTCGGGGCGCTTGGAGACAGACCCTTTCACTGTTGCAGCGCGTGGTTTCTTGAAAGCAGCGACAACATCTGTCCATATTGCAGCGTCGGATGCACAATTACACTGGATACGCGCGAGGGTAGGATTGTGAGGACGCGGGGCGATTCCACCAAGGGTGTAAACAAGGGAGACCTCTGTGTTAAGGGCAGGTACGGCATGGATTTTATATATGCCGATAACAGGCTTAAATACCCCCTTGTCAGGAGACACGGAGAGCTTGAAGAGACTACATGGGAAGATGCCATGCATGTCCTGACAGAGCGCCTCACTGATGTTATAAAGACAAAAGGGCCGGATAGAATCGGCGTCATCGGCTCTAACAAATTCTCAAACGAGAGCAACTACATGCTGCAGGAGTTTGCGCGCAAGGTAATAGGCACAAACAACATAGATTCCTCATCCTTTTTCGGGTTTACAAAAGTCCAGAAAACGGTATCTCAGGCCTTTGGCCTGACAAACCTGCCTGTCACCATGGACTCTCCGATAGGCAAAGGGGCCATACTCGTAATCGAATCCGATATAACTTCAACACACCCCGTCTGGGGGTTAAAGTTTCTTGAGGCGAGAAAGAAAGGCGCTAAAATCCTCGTACTAGAGCCGCGTGAGACCAAACTCTCACGGCACAGCGACGTATGGCTTCGTGTAAGGCCGGGCACTTCTCACGCCTTGTTAAACGGCATCATGTACCTGGCCCTTGAGGGCGGTTACCACTTAAAGAACCATATGTCAAGGGCAGCCGCTAATTTTTCGGAACTGGAAGAACTCGTAAAGGCATATCCGCCCGATATCGTGGCCAGTATTGCCGGAGTTGACACGGACGAGTTTGTAGAAATGGCGAGGGTGTTTCTTGGCGCCGATAGCAGGATGATAGCCATGACACTTGGCTCTGTTGAAAATAACAAAGGTCTGAACACGGCCCTTTCGGCTGCAAACCTGATAATGCTTACAGGCGACGGCCCGTCAGCCCTTCAGATGCCGGCCGGATACGCCAATACCTTTGGCATGTGGCAGATGGGAATCACGCCGGACTATCTGCCCGGATATAAGAAAATCGAAGGAAACGCCGGTAAAAATCTCGTTCAAATGCTCTACGGACAAGACACACTCGATGCCCTCTTCATAATGGGAAGCGACCCTTTGGGCATCTGTCCTGACCTAAAGAAAGTGGAAGCGACGCTTAGGCGGTTACAGCTTCTCATTGTGCAGGACATAAGGCTCACAGACACGGCGCGCCTCGCCCATATTGTACTGCCTGAGGCAAGCTGGGCTGAGAAAGAGGGTACATTCACAAACGCGGCTGGACTAAGTCAAATCTCGGAGAAGGTATCCGCCCCTTCAGGGGATTCCATAGCGGGCTGGCAGATTTTTAGAAACCTGACAAGGTATATGAATTTGCAGCCGTCTGTTGAGACCTCTACCGCCCTAAAAGACTCTCTGTCGGCTATGGTGATTGACCCTGGCAAGGAGAAATGGCAATACGTGCCGGTACACTATGAAGAGAGCGAGGCCGTTGACAGGCGCTATCCGTTTATTATGGTAACTGGCAATCTGATGCAGCACTCCGGCGCCCTTTCGGTGATGTCCAAAAATCTTACGGAGGCGTTTCCCGGCGCCTTTATACAGATAAACGAGAGGGATGCCGCAAGACACGGCATAGTGGACGGTGGCATGGTGCGCGTGGAATCGCGCCGCGGTGCAACGACGGTAAAGGTGGATGTGACAGACGAGGTTACAGAGGGAATGATCTTCGCGCCGATAAAT
>JADFXO010000242.1 GCA_015233485.1 Nitrospirota bacterium | reverse complement strand
CCCTTTAGGACACGCCTCGCTGAGTCCTCGCTTGCTACATTCGTCATCCCCAATAATACCGGATTTACTCCATCACTGCGGATCGCAGTTATATGGGCATCCCGTCTCTGACCCGCTAATACCGATAACAACAACGTACCCGGTACATCTTCCTTTGTCGGCGCATTAGAGGGGGATTATCCCCCTTCGTCTTTAATCTTAGTGCTCCTTGTCGTCTGTAAACTGTTTGGTTATCTTTATAAACGTCTCCTCAAGCGCTATGAAAGCGTCCACTACGTCCGGGTCAAATTGTGTGGCCTTCCCATCGGCGATTATTTTTTTCGCCTGTTCGTGCGGCATCGGGTTTTTATACACACGCTTACAGATAAGCGCATCGTAAACATCTGCAACGGCCATGAGCCTTGCCGAAATAGGAATATCATCACCGGAGAGTCCTTCGGGATACCCTGCCCCGTCCCATCTTTCATGGTGTGAGTAGGCTATTTCTTTGGCATAACGTAAAAATTCCACCTCAATGCCCAGTCTCTTCTCTGCCTCTTCTATTGCCCTTTTGCCAAGAACTGTGTGTGTCTTCATAATGGCATACTCGTCATTGTCGAGCTTGCCGGGCTTAAGCAGAATTTTGTCAGGGATTCCAACCTTGCCTATATCGTGAAGCGCGGCAATCTTAAATAATGTAATGATATTCTTACTGGTCAGAAACCACCCGAAACGGGGATTGGCGCTGAGGTGCTTAGACAGCGCGGCGACATAGTACTGTGTTCGGCGGATGTGGTTGCCGGTGTCGCTGTCGCGTGTCTCGGCAAGCGAGCCAAGGGCAAGTATCGTCACATCCTGAATGGCCGTTATCTCTTCGGTGCGGCGCTTTACTTCCTGCTCAAGAAAATCATTCTTTTGTTTCAGAAAATCTCGCATGGCCTTCAGGTTGAGGTGGTTTCGTACGCGCGCCATTACAATGGGCGGACTCACAGGCTTGGTGATATAATCCACTGCGCCGAGTGAAAGCCCCATCCTCTCGTCCTCCACTTCGGCCTTGGCAGTCAGGAAAATCACGGGGATGTCCACTGTGGATGGGTTTGTGCGCATTGTCCTGAGCACCTCGTAGCCGTCCATTTCAGGCATCATAATGTCGAGCAAGACTAAATCAGGCGGAGAGCTGGAGTTAATTATCTTCAATGCCCGCTCGCCGGAGTTTGCCACCTTCACCTTATATGTGTCCTTTAGAAGACCGCTCATCAGGGTAAGGTTATCCGGGGTATCATCTACTACGAGGACTACGTCTTTTTTTATTGTTTCTACATGTTCTTCCATGTTATTCCTCCATTGCTAAGGGTTATTTATTATGGCAAGCTTCGCGCGGCGAAGGGTTGAGAGCGCCAGCTCAAAATCATAATTTTGTATGGCGGTTTCAATTTCTCTGGCAGCTCCGCCAAAGGCGGCGAGGAAAAGCTCCGGGGACTCCGCAAATACGTCGGCCGCCTCTGAGTCGTCATCTGCCAGCAGCGACTCCAGTTTCGAGACAATTGGCATAATTGTTTCTATATCGAACGAACCTGTCTCCTGTTGTTTCTTCTCCTGCGGCAGGGCGCCCTTCAATACCGCGAGAAATTCCTGAAGCGTATCAGCGAATTCTTTGCGTATTGCCTCCGTCTCCTCTTCGGGCGAGTGGTGTTTAATCGCATGTTCGAGCCTTTCGGCCTTTTCTTGTACGTAATTTGCCCCGATGTTGCCGGCCGTCCCCTTAGCCGTATGGGCAATGCGCTCGGCGTCGTTAAGGCGGCCTTGGGAGACGGCCTTTTTTACCTCTTGGGCAGCGCTCTGCTGTCCGGCGATGAATTTCTTTAAGAGCGATATGTATGAGGCCGGCTTGCCAAGGACACGTTTTAAGGCGCTTGTTACATCAAGGCCGGCAATGCCGCGCAAGGCGGCAATCCGGCCGTCGTCCACCTCCAGCGGTTTAGTAACCGCAGTGGTTTGAGCAGTTGGGCGGGGGGCCGCGGCCTCCGGCCTATCAATCGGAGGTATCCACTTTAACAGGCAGTCAAACAGTATATCGGGGTCTATGGGTTTGGCCAGATGGCCGTTCATACCGGCCTCAAGACACTTTTCTTTGTCAGTTATCATCGCGTTTGCAGTCATCGCGATAATAGGCAGCTCTTTGCACTCCTTGTATTTCCTTATTTCTATCGTAGCTGTAATTCCGTCCATAACCGGCATCTGCATATCCATAAGTATAATGTCATAATGCTTCTGTGCGGCCATGCGTACAGCAACCTCGCCATTTTCGGCAAGGTCGGTTATAAATCCTCCATAGGCAAGCAGCTCCATCGCCACCTGCTGGTTCAACTCGTTGTCTTCGACAAGGAGAATCCTTGCCCCGGCAATAGTGGAAAGGTCGGCATGCCCTTGCCCGCCCACCGCCTTTACGGTGTGCCCACTACCTTTAATTGCCGTAATAGCGGCGTCAAACAGTGTGGAAGGACTTGCCGGCTTAACGATGACAGGAAGGCCGGCTGACTCAGCCTTGTTAAGCAGCTCGTCGGTAGTCTGCGCGGCCATTATTATGGTATGCGGGGCATTGTGTTTCAATGTCAGGGCGGCAATCCGCCCTGCTGTCTCTATGCCATCAAGCCCGGCCATCTGCCAGTCAATAAATGAGATAATAAAGGGGTCGTCTGCGCCGTCTGCCTCGGCTACTGCCCTGAGCGCGTCCTCACCCGATGCGGTCTCCTCTACGCGGAAGGCCATCAGGCGCAGCTGCTCACTTAGTATGTGCAAGGCCTGCGGGTTGTCATCGGCGGCAAGCACGCGGCTACCGCGCAACCCCGGCTCAAGCACCAGGTTCCTTTTCAGCGCCTTGCTTCTCTGAACCCGCGCGGTAAACCAAAACATGCTGCCCTTGCCGAATTCGCTTTCTACGCCGACGTCACCGCCCATAAGATTGGCTAACCTTTTCGAGATAGCAAGGCCAAGTCCAGTGCCGCCGTACTTGCGTGTGGTGGTGGCGTCGGCCTGCTGAAATGATTGAAAGAGCCTTCCCTTTTGTTCCGCGGTTAGTCCGATTCCTGTGTCTTTGACCTCAAAACGCAAAAGCAGGCCGGTTGCATCCTCCTCTGCGATAAAGGCGCGCACTACAATCTCACCGTCTTTGGTAAATTTCACGGCGTTGTTAGAGTAATTTATCAGTATCTGCCCGATGCGCAGCGAATCCCCAACAAGGTTATCAGGCAGTCCGGGGTCTATGTCGAAGATTAATTCCAGGCCCTTTGCCGCCGCCTTCTCAGATACGAGCGTGGCAAGGTTATCCAGCACAGGGGAAAGCTCAAACTCGATCATCTCAACGTCCAGCTTTCCCGCCTCTATTTTTGAAAAATCAAGGATGTCATTGATTATGCCAAGCAGGTGCTGCCCTGAGTTTTGTATCTTCTGAATATAGTCGCGTTGCTTTGGCGTCAGCTCGGTCCTCAGGGCAAGGTGTGCCATGCCGATTATGGCATTCATCGGGGTGCGTATCTCGTGGCTCATGTTGGCGAGGAAGTCGGCCTTGGCCTTTGAGGCCGCCTCGGCCTCTTGTCTTGACTCCTGCAGGTCCTCCATTATGTTTAACATAGCAAGGCGCATCTTTTCCATATCGTTAACCCTGCTTTGAAGATTCTCTTCCACCGCCCTCAGGTCGTTAAAAGAGGTCTCAAGCTGACTTGCCATGCTGTTAAAGGCCGTTGAAAACTCCCCCATGAAGTCAACCTTAAGGGTAAAATCTCCCCTGGCTATTTGTTTGGTAACCCATGTAAGATTTCTAAGGCTTGCCTGCAGACTCTTTAGAGACTGGGCAGCTCGCGTCTTACTCTTTGGAGGCTCAAATTGTACATCTCCCCTGGCAAGGGTAAAAAACAGCTCCGTAGTGCCGTTATACTCGTCTATGAACTTGTTTATAACCCCGACTGCCTGGCTCATCTCGTTATCGGGATAATCCCCGGCTAAGGCAATCGCGCCTGGGTTTTTACCGCTGAGAATAAGACGAAATGCCTCCGCTATCTTATTGAGGTCTTCTTCGTTTACGCTAAGCACAGGCCGCCGGGCTGACGTCAAATTCGACCATCGGATTCTTCCTTCTCTCTCTAAGCATCACGTCCTCCTTCTGTGTATTATATCAACTGACAATCTTGTATTTCGCTGTAAGCCCAAGTTTTTCGTATAAATTGTTTATCTCCCGCTTCAACTGGATCATACGCTCTTCCCTGTCAACGGTCAATCTGTTGAAGCGTTCCAAATCTTTTACGTGTTGCCTTAGTTCAGCCATCATATTCCTGCGATTGGTGGCGTCTTCGACGAGGGAGGCCACGCCGATTGCAGAGCCGGTCTCATCTGTGAGAGTTACGTTATGCCAGCAGCAGGCGATACGCCTTCCGTCTTTTGTAATATTGTCCTGATGGTCTGGCGCCGTGGCGCCGGCAGCGGTTAATGACTCATGTACACGCGGGGCTGCGTCCTCAGGGATGATTATCTCGGAGGCGAGGTGTCCCATTGCCTCTTCTTTGGTGTAGCCAAATATGTGCTCTGCCGCGGGGTTCCACGCGGTTACTTTGTTGTTGATGTCCCACTCGATAATCCCAAGCGGGGAGTTTTGTACGAGGAGCGAAAGACGCTGCTGTGATTTGCGAAGCGCCTCATCCAGCTGTTTACGCCATGTGATATTCTCCTGAAGACATACGTAGTTGACAACCGTGCCGTTTTCATCCGTAAGGGGCGTTATGGTTGAAAACACCGTGCAAAGAGCGTCGCCTTTACACCTGTTGATAAATTCACCTTGCCATGATTGCCCCGCCCTAAGCGCAGCCCATAAGGAACGATATGTCTCCTCCGGTGTGAGGCCGCTTTTAAGCATCTGCGGCTTATTTCCAATGGCCTCGGCCGCTGTGTACCCGGTAGTTTTGACAAAGGCCTCGTTTATGTATTCTATTATTCCATTCGTATTTGTAATCATGACCATAATGGGAGATGTCTCAATAGCGCTGCTGAGTTTCTTTATTCGGATATCGTCCTGTGTCTTACGCTCACGCTGCCGAAGTATTATATAAAGCAAAAATCCGAAAACCATGCAGCCAACCACCGTGGCTGTTATTACGATTGCAATATGTAAAGTGGTCACCCACTCTTTCGTATCCTGAATAACGACCAACTGCCATAAGCCGCCAAGGTCGTTCCAATCGAAGAGCTCCCTGCTTATGGCATAGCGTTTGCCTTCGAGTACGGCTGATGTGCTAGTTATGTCAAATGGAAGCGCCTCCGGTGATTTATTGTCGAAGATTTTGCCGTAACGTCTTTCTTTCCTTATCTCTTCCATGAGTTTCTTTGTTACAAGTTTTGCAGAGGCATAAACCCATGAGTGCCGCGTACTCGCAAATACAATGCCATCGGGTGACAACAATAGTGCTTGTCCGGGGAGCATCTCCATGTGTTTAATGATTACAGGGTCTGCGGGTATGCGCATAGTCAATGTGCCGATTACCGGCGTGTTAACCGTCTGCCCTTGGTGTATGGGAGCCGAAGTGTAGAAAACCTTATCGCCCGTACTGATACTTATAGCGGGGTAGACGCTGGTACTGTTGGCCGCAGCCTGCTTAACATATGATCGTTCTGACATGTCCATACCGGTTGACCTTTTTACGTCGGACTCGTGGGCTACTATGACGCCGGCGGCATTCACAATAAAAATACCGTCCGCGCCAAAAAGGCGTTTAGCGGCAACCATTCGAAGCAGGGTGTCCTTATCATCACGCGACAGCCTCTCCTTTGCCATAGCTTTTATCAGGGGTTCGTTTAACCCCATAAGAAGAGCCGCGCCCATTGCCTCTCCATGCATAGTATCGGCGTGCAGGCGGGCAACCACGTCCTGCAAAGAAAGCATGGCTTTAGCGCGCTCCCGCTCGTCGGCAAAGTCTGTAACGTTGTACAGGATAAGGCTCAAAAGCAGCGCCGCCACTGTTAGAGTAACCACAGTGCATATCAACAAACGGTGCATCGCCGGACTGTATTTAGTGTTCAGGGTTGATTACCTCAGTGAATAATTTACGACAAATACGGCTGTCTTACCTCAATATCCAATTCCTGCCGCAGTATATACTATAACAATAAACCACGCCCAAGATAAAGGTTCAAGAGAAACCCTAAAACCGATATAGAGACAAAAAGAAAGGGAAAAGCC
>JADFXO010000241.1 GCA_015233485.1 Nitrospirota bacterium | reverse complement strand
ATGGACTCAGCCACAAAGAAATTGGGGTCAAACAATTTCTCAGCTTGCCATTTTCTTCGAAGGGAGGTTATTATTGGACATTGATGTTAAGGGCTAAAATCAGGCCTGACACAGTTTAGTTAACAGACCCACTTTTTCACAAAAGAAACACTTTTCCGCGTATTGGAATTAACAGCTATAAACTCAGATTCGCGTGGTTTTGTAGAACTCTGGAAAAAGAGCGAGAGTGTGAAACATGACGGTACAAGGCCAATTGTGGCTTTTGAACATGAGATTTCTAATGACGGAGACATTATTGTGCAGTTGAAAGTGGCAAATGCGGAGCAGTGGCGTGCTAAATAAGCGGAGCAGTGGCGATGAATAAAGCACTTATCATCATTGATGTTCAGAGAGATTTCTGTGAAGGCGGTGTTTTGCCTGCACGAAGAACCGGTAGTTTAATTAAACCACTTAATAAGGCCATCGCTTGGTCAGTTGAACATAGTGTGGCTTGCATATTCACACGTGACTGGCATCCGCCAGATCATTGCTCGTTCACTTCGCAGGGTGGGAATTGGCCTCCTCATTGCGTACAAGGTACGTCCGGCGCAGAATTCGCCAAAGGGCTGAACATTCCAGACTCTACCCTCGTGATTGATATTGAAAAGGATTCAAATAAAGCCAGTATGAGTTACTCAGCCTTCGAAAATACTAATCTTGAACATGAATTACGTAGTTTAGATGTCATCGATGTTGCAGCCTCAGGTATTGCAACAGAGTACTGTGTTGCCGCAACAGTTCTGGATGCATTGCGTTATGGGTTCAAAGTAAGCGTACTCACTGACTTAATCAGGCCGATAGATGTCAAGTCGGGTGATTCTAATACAGCGCTTGCCGAAATGAAAGCCGCGGGTGCAACTCTATTGACCAGTAAAGAATGGTTGAATTCATCAATAGTAAGGTTGGGCAGACATGAGAATTTTCATAATAACGTAGAAATAAGGCTTCTTTCTATTGAAAAGGCAATAGCTGACTATCATTTGTTGGCTCAACGTCATAAAGCCAAGTTTCAGGATAAAATCGATGAACATACAGTGCTTTTTTTAAAGGGCTTAGGAAATGATATAGCTTTCCTATCTTGTTTTAAAGAACTTTTTTTCAATAGCCGCGAACTGCTGGATATATTGTTGACCAAGCTTAATAAGGTGACTGATAGCAGTAAATTTCAGACATCCAAGAAATTTCTGGTGTTTGCGAGAGAAATGATGCGTGGAAAATATGATGGCAGTAACCTGGCTATTATAAAATTCCTGAAAACAAATATTATGTACATATTTCAGATCCGCAAAGTTAGAAATGAAATCAAAAACAACCCATCAAATATCGATATACGCTATGTCAATAAGCTTGAAGCCGTTTTTGAAGTTCCAATAAATAACGATGAAAAAGAACTTGTTCAATACCTTGATATAGAAAACAAGGATGAAGCAGTAAAAAAAGGATATTATAATTGTACCTATTTCCTTGATGAGATTTTCCCCCAAATGCCTCTGTTCTGGAGGACATGTCTTTCAATTTTAGACGATGATATTAAAGCTCTAACAACTGGCCGACCCTAGCTTATTAACTCACGAAAAAATCGCTCCTTTTCACACCTCAACTGCTATTTCCTTGGTGATGACGTCCGTTTGATAAATAATTCCATCCTCATCTTTCATGAGCTTATATGCCTCTCTGATATTATCCTCTAATTGCATAAGCGTTTCACCCTGGCTAAACACTCCGGGGACTTCCCGCAGCCTGCCTACATACCAACCATCATCTATCCAATACTCTAAAATTAAATTTCTTAACATCGCTGTTAAGCTCCTTAATACACAAAAAAGCTGCCAATCTGTCACCTTGTATGCCTGTAATGACGTGCTTTTATGATATGTTGTCTTATTTTAACATATGCGTACTATATTTTTTGAAAATATCCCTGACAATATCTATCGCCACACCATGTTGCGAAGCGAAATAAAGATAATACAATGGACCGTTATTTTTATTTGTCATTTTGATCGGTTTTACGACATACTTAAAACCTGCTACAGATTTTAGTCGCTTTCTATACTCATCGGCTAACTTTTTATAATCACCAATTTTTTCTTCGTATTCATAGCCAAAAAGGTCTGTCTTACTTTCAAACGTAATATCTTTCCAGCTTTCATCGCCCCAAAAGGCAAGCATTCTTTCATTATCTTCTGATTTTATCTTTGACGATTTAGCACGCATTATGTTCCTATTTATATCCATTACTGGAAAGTTTACAAATACATCAATGGTATTCATTTCAGCTGCCTTTTTTATCATATTCCAATTAAGATGCAGTCCGTAAGGGTCAAGGATACAAACGGCACGCTTAAAGGAATCGTAAGTTAAATCGGGGAATATTTCATCTATCAATATTTTGTTGCAATCGCCTTTATATAAACGTATGGATGGATTTTCCCTTGTTCTCTTTTTGAGATCATCTATTTTTTTACTATCAAGGTCAATAAAGTGATATTTGGTAAACGACGGCTCAATTTTCAATGCCCTAAGAGGCGAACCTTCTAACACTTCCCCGCTTCTTTTATCCAAATGCAAACCATCTCCTGAAAACGCATCTATATATTCATACCCTTTACACCACTCTTTCTTGTTTACGGTTACCAATTTACTGTGTAGAATACGGCAATAGGCAGATAAGTATTCACTAATTATTTCATGTTTGATTACAGACCAGACGCCTATCTTATCCATAAACTAATGTCCCGGCATTAGAATATACCGGCATTTCATCCCATGTTTTTCCATCGAGAAGCCTTCCGCTTTTCGTCCTGCGCTCTCCTCCCCATTGTTTAAAGAAAAATGGAACATTACTTTCGATGCAGGTGTCTCTAATCTCGTTAACCCATTCAGTTTTTATGCCGCGGCACCTCGGACCGCTTTCACCTCCAACTATTGCCCAGTCAACCCCTTGTAAATCTACTCCGTCCATGCCTGACAATAACGGCTCAAATGAAATAAACTTAACCTTAGCTCCAGTTGGTATAAGATGCCCCATCCTGTATAAGTACTCCTTATCTTCTATTGTAACGCCCATCCATATATTCTCTGACCAGTTAAGTTTATCAGATATTTCAATCAGCCTTTCGCTTCTTTTTGTGAGTATTTGAAAAATATGCTTTTTATTGTCATTCATTACGCTGAAAACTTCTTCTATAAAACTAAAAGGTACCTCATCGTGGAATAAATCACCCATCGAATTAACAAATATCCTCATCGGTTTTTTCCATTCATAAGGACGAGACAGCTCTTTTTTGTGTATGGTTACATCAAAACCCGCGTGATATTTCTTTACATCCATCGCCTTTAAACGCAAGGCAAGCCGCTCAGCGTAACAATTCACGCACCCCTTGCTGATTTTTGTGCAGCCGGTTACAGGATTCCACGTTGCCTCCGTCCATTCTATCCTGCTATTTTCTGACATGAGATTATTCTAACAGATTACCTAACTTTATTTCGACTGCCCACCCTGAATGACATGTTTTTTAATTTAGTCATTTCTCTGCCGCCTCTTTTGCTCCCATTTTCGTCAGAATCGCGCCCTTTCTATAAAATAAATCCGCGTCTTTCGGCGAAAGGCTAATCCCTTTTTCTATCGCTGCCAAGGCCTCTGCATATCTTTTCATACCCGCTAATGCCTCCGACAATAATTTTAGGTTTTCCACGTCTTTTGGATTGATAAGGATGAGCTTCGTTATATATTCAACCGCCTCGGCATATTTTTTTTCCGCCACCAACGATGACGAAAGGCGCTTATAAAACTCAGTCCTGTCGCCCTTATACCACAGGCGCGCCGAGCCGAGCAGGTACCTCTGCGCCTCCTGAATTTTACCCTTTCCAATAAGGGCGGCGCCCATGTTGAAATTTAATTCGTCGTTATACGGGACTATCTGAAGCCCTTTGTCAAATTGAACCACCGCCTCGTCCACTTTGCCGCTTTCCATCAGATAAACGCCGTAGTTGTTATACGCCATATAGTTGAACTCTGTTACGTCAATAGCGTGCTTATAGAGCGTTCCTGAGTCCCTCCAATACCCGATTTGTTTCCATGTAAAGGCGCCTAACACGGTTAATATCAATACGGCGGCCACTGCATTCACCGTCTTTTTTCTGAATATTCTGTCTGAAATATCACCAGCCCCCCACGCGATAACTATGAAAATCCCAACGATCGGGACATACGTATAACGGTCGGCCATCGGTGACAGGTTGACCTGAAAGACCTGTAAGACCGGCACTAATGTGCCCAAATACCAAAACCATCCCGTAAGCACATAGGGATATTTTTTACGAACTGCAATGGAGGCAACGGTTGCAGACACTAAAAACACAGACGACGCGGTCGTCTCCCACCACGGCCATACCTTGAGATATGGATAAAGCACCGTCAGACGCGCCGTGTTTACCATATGAACCAAATAACCCGTATAGGAGTTTATCGCCCTGATTATTCGCACACCCAAAGGCAGACCCTCAAGGGTAATTACCGTCCCAATTCTCCACTCCGGCAAAATCGTCATAAAAAGGGAAACCGCCGAAAGGATAAAAAACGGGACTTTCTCTGTTATCAAGCCCGGTGGCCCCGCTTGTTTTCCCGCCTTATACCGCCCTAACGGCCAGTAGTCCAACAGCAACAAAAAAAAAGGCACCGTAACGAGCATCGGCTTTGACATAAGCCCACAGGCAAAGGCGGCAAGTACAGATAAATATCTCCACAACACAGGCCGTCGCACGTAATAGACGTAAAAAATAAGGATTAAAAACCAAAAAAATGTCGAAAGGACATTTTTCCTCTCAGCCGCCCACGCCACTGAATCAACACTCATTGGATGCAGCGCAAACAACGCCGCCACAAACGCGCTCGCCCATATCCTACCCGTCATCAGCCTCAGGCACAAAAACAGCAGCACCGTATCTGCTATATGAAAAAACAAGTTCATCATGTGATGCCCCCTCGGATTCAGGCCAAACAGCTCAATGTCCGCCATATGAGAAATCCACGCAAGTGGATGCCAATAGGAAAAATATGAGGTCGTAAATGCCCATCTGATGTTGGTCATAGTAAGGCCGGAGTGGATTCGTGTGTTGTTGACGATGTAGTCATAGTCGTCGTATGTGACAAAGTCATTATACCTAAGCGGCAAATAACAAAAGAACGTGGCCGATACAAGTATCAGTATAATGAGATATATTAGTCTGCGCTCCGTTTCCATAATGTGAGGGGTATTATAACAATTTAGCTGATTCGGGGCAATAAACGGATTAAAGACGAAGGGGAGTAACTCCCCTTCACCCCGTAATCACGCACATGTTTTATCTGTTTATTTTGGGCTGCCGCCTGTTGGCGGCTTCGGTACTCCGGCTACGGGCTGCGTCGCTGCCAATTGCAGGGTCAAGGCGCAGGGCCTCTTTTAACTCGATAGCTGCCGCCTTGACATCTCCGGCCTTCATTAACGCTGCCGCCTTGTTAGAGTGAAGGGCGGCGCTGTTTGGCATAAGCTCCAGCGCCTTATTAAAGGTCAGGGCGGCCTCTTTGAATTGGCCCTTTTCCTGTAGCGCCATTCCAAGATAATTAAACGCCTCCACGTCTTTATTGTTAAGCATCAGGGATTTTAAGAAAAAACCCACGGCGTCGTCGTATTTTTTCTGATTAAAATAGCCAATGCCGGTCTTCTTATACAGAGCGGCCGTATCCCCGTGAAACCACATGGCAGAGGCGTTAATAAGGTACTTGTCATCGGGTGTGCCTTTTGCCGCGAGGGCCTCCCACATATTGAGATTCAGCTCATCATTTGTGGGCATTATCTCAAGGCCTTTTTTGAATTGTTCAATGGCCTCGTCAAACTTGCCCTGTTTCATAAGCACCTGGCCATAGTTATTGTGCGCAAGGTAGTTGCCCCTTGTGACATCAATGGCGTGTTTATAAAGTGTGGTTGAATCCCTCCAATACCCTGTTTGCCGTATTGTAATAAACGTCAGCAAAGTGATGACCGCCACCCCCAACACCGCCGCGATAGCTCTCCTGTTGGGGGTCGTGAAATGCGTAAGGACATCCCCCCCGCCCCATGAAATCATAATAAATAGCCCAATCGCCGGGATGTACATATACCTGTCCGCCATCGGGGCCGCCCCCACTTGCACGATTTGAATAACCGGCACAAG
>JADFXO010000240.1 GCA_015233485.1 Nitrospirota bacterium | reverse complement strand
GAGCACCTGAGAAACGCCGGGGAGCATTGATATATGCTCGGAGATAAAGGTCTCTGCGTACTCGTCAACCTCAGACATGCGAAGGGTATCGGAGGATATGGCGATGTAAACTACGGGATTGTCGGCGGGGTTCACTTTTTTATAAGTTGGAGGATAGGGAAGCGCCGGAGGGAGATACGGGGCCGCCGCCGTTATGTATGAATTGACGTCCTGCGCGGCGGCGTCAATACTCCTGTCGAGGGAAAACTGAAGTGTGATATTGGTCTTCCCCGTGGAACTTGACGATACCATCTGTTCAAGGCCTGCTATCTGCGTAAACTGCCTCTCCAGAGGGGTGGCAACGGTGGAGGCCATTGTCTCGGCGTTTGCCCCAGGGAAGTTTACAGTAACTTAAATCGTAGGAAAATCGACCGTAGGCAGACTATTAACGGGAAGTTTCTTATAGCCGGCTATGCCAAAAAACAACAGCGTACACATGACAAGCGTTGTCATCACGGGCCGCTTTATCCAAATTTCAGAAAGGTTCACCAACTATACCCTGAATCGCAATACCTTTAACATTAAGGCCGTATTATAATGCCTCTATTGGAGATAGTCAAGTTAGTTTGTCAGCAAACACTCTTTCAAGAACTGAAACATGGTAGGTATTTACCTTGCCCCACCTATCATCAGGGATTTTGATAACATCTTTCTCCATGTTTCTTGATTCATGTGCGGCTTGCATACCGCGTATTCTTGGTTCTTCGCCTTGAAGTTTAATTTTATGTTTTTTACAAAAGCCAGTAATGCTGTAGTAATCCGATTCCCCATGCTTTATAGTTAATCACAGCGGCAACCACTTCAAACGCTTTATCTGCTTTTTGGTGCATCAGTTCAACTTCGTGTCGAGTTTCAGCCAGATGAACCTCGGTGCTATCCTGTCGATGTTCAAGTCGTTTAATCCTATTTTCATGTTCAAGTATTAGTTGCGCTTGTTGAACAAGGAATTCCGCCGTACTCATTGGTTTCTTGTTGTCGAAGTAGCTATCAACGAGTTGGTCTTGAACTTCCCATGCAAAGTCATCAGTAAAGGATTTCACAAGGATAGAGTATCCGCGCTCGGTTAGCACGACAAGCCCCTGTGAATTTGGTACAACCCCAGCCCTCCGAAATTCGGACAGCGAGCTCACCTCTTGAAAATTCAAATAAAAAAAGTGTTTGCCTTCTACAAGTCTTTCCTTATTATCATTAAACCTTATTGTTGCCGTTCCCTCTGGCCGACGATGGATTTTGTCCATAGTTGCCAACGTAATCACCCTTTGACCCTTATATTCAAGAATAGGAATTGTTGTATCTATAATGGTAATACTTTTAATTGCTGCTCTTGTAACTTCATCTGACATAAACACCTCGCTTATTGATATTTATTGGTCATATAGTGTTAATTAAATCCCCTTGTTCCTCTTCTCATCTTTTATAGCGACGCTATTGTCACATAAGAGATAAGATATTTTCAATAGTCCATTGTAGTGTCTCAATTTGAAATATAGTTCAAAAAGCTAATAGATCTTGCCTTATTATCAAAGGAGGCATTAATGGTATCATTATTGCTATATCTCACAACAATTTCATACCTAACGAAATCGATAGTATATCTTTCCGTTTCGCTATATCCATTGATAAAGGTTATAGCATCATCTATTGTAGCAAATTCATGTTGTTGGCCATGTAACGGTATCATCAAAATTTGAGTTATCCTTCTGTCAAGAGTGCTAACAAGATCATTAAAGAATTTATCAATCACCGGTTGATTAAGAGTTACAAGGTTGTTTTTTACAATTCTTCTTTGATTGGTACTTAGGCTTTCAATTTTAGTAATAGCCCTCTCAAATTCTGCATCTGGTGTTTCTTCGTTAAAAGCCGCTTGTATCTTGACTTTAGCGAACGATTGTACAATGGTATCATAAGGAAATAACATTACTTCGAAACCTGATGATCGCATTTGTGTAAGCGAACCTTCTGTGAATACTCCTGCTAATATGGCACCGAGAAACGGTTTGTCCTTCCAGTATTTTTCAGCAATTGGAAGGATTGCTCCTTGTATTTCCTGAGACTTATTCCGAGAATGTTTTGTGTATCGTCTCCATGCTGCTTCAATAAATGCTAAAGGTTTGCCTATTTCATGTTCCGAACCGCCTTTTTCAATAACAAAGTCAAGATCGTGAGAGTTACCATATTTATCTATCCATGCTACCTTTTTACCATCTCTTGCGCTGCCCCGTACACCCTTTTTATCCAGATAAAGACATCTTCTATTACAAAAGTCTTGCAGGATTGGATTGATTATTTCTTCTAAAAGGTCGCCTATAATTTGTCCAAATTTGTGCGATGGCGAAGTAGCCATTAGTTATCCCATTATCCAAAGTCGCCCTTCGTGCAAAGGAACGCGATGTTTTCTATTTTTCCATTTAATATTCCGATCTCGTATTTTATCAAAAGCAAACGATTCAAAACCAGAAGCGACAGCAAGTTGTCCAAGCCATTGTTCGGCTGGAACATATACCCCATAAGGTGCAGAGTCGCCGACTACATAGCACAGTTTTGAACCTTTTTTGCACATTTTTCTGAGAGAAATAAACACCCTTGCATGATCATTAAAATATGCTGCTATCATTGTATGATAAGTTTTTCGTCCACCCTTGGTTTCTCTTACTGTTTCAAGTTCTCTACAAGTCGCTTCTAATTCTGATCTTATTGGTAGAATCACGTCATCATCAAGCAGGTCGTCAAGTTTTAATTTTTCGTAAGCAGAATGTTGAGAACATGAACATATGATATATTGTCGCACAGAGTTATGAAGGTCGCCCCACCCGTTTATTTCGCCCCAGAAAGTCATTTCAAGTCTTGTTGCATCTGCATAATCATAATTGTTTGGGTAAGGTGGAGAAGTTATAACAAGGTCTATAGTATTTTTAAGAGAGTTATTTTCGCATCTTGAATCAAATTGTAATATTTCAGCATCTTTTGTAAATCCGTTGTTTTGAGCAAAACGCATATCGCTGGCCATTTCCAACACTTTTTGTTTAAACGCCATGAATGGATCTTTGGCGCTTAGCTTTCGTTTATTCGGCAATACATATTGCCATTGTGCGGTACCAACAAAACTACATGACCGTATTATTGAGGTGATAGCGAGCCACAGCAGTTCACATTCAGATTCACCATCTTTTTTGAGGTTAGCGTAAGCAGTTCTAAGGGAAAATAGCCTCTGAAGGGTTTCACGTGTGTAACATTTAACCAAAAGCGGTGCGTTATTATCTGGCAAAGGTTCGATACTTTTTGAAGCCAGACTTAAAAGCAGTTCAGTTTTATTCAAAAAAGATTTTACATCAGAGTGCCAAAACAATTTAGCATGAGCGGCACGATAGACAAATGGATGGCTCTCAAATCCGTAGCTCTTAAAACCTGCCTGTTCTGCCGCCAGCAATGTAGTTCCAGATCCAGCAAACGGGTCAAGAATGACAGATTTTCCCCTCTCTCCATATTCCTTTAAGACATCAACAGCCCATTCACTAGAAAAGCCTGCTGAGTACCGAAACCATCTATGCAACGGTAATTTCATATTATCGGTAAAAGTGCCTGAGCGAGCTAATCTCCTGCTATCAGACAAGTTCTCCGCTTCTTCTATAAACAATGACGCTTGTTTCATTAAGGTTCTTCTCATGTTAATTTATAATGAGCATCTCATTATAACAACAATCCAACGATTTCCTCAATACGCGCAGGGCAAAAAAAATAAAACTGAGACACTACCAACTTTTTTAAGTCCTTGCCCAAACGCGGCTATAACTGTTATACTGGCAACTTGTGAACTTATCTCTTTTTAGAAAACCGAGCAGGTATATCGGCCGTGAAGTCAATATGGTTAGAAAATATGGCTCGCCTGTTAAGGCCGTCTTGTGTTTCCCGGACGTTTACGACATCGGGATGTCTCATCTTGGGCTTAAGATCCTTTATAAGATCATCAACGATATGCCGGACTGTGCCGCCGAGAGGGCGTTCTCTCCGTGGATTGATATGGAAGAGTACCTCAGAACAGAGGGGGTGCCCCTTTGTTCTATTGAAAGCGGTACGCCGCTTCGTGAGTTTGACGTCGTGGGGTTTAGTCTTCAGTATGAGCTGTCTTATCCGACAGTCTTAAATATGCTTGATTTGGGCGGGATTCCCATAAGGGCGGAGGAGCGTTCAGACGCCTGTGCTATTGTGATTGCCGGCGGCCCGTGCGCCTTGAACCCATTTCCAGTGCTCCCGTTTTTTGATGCCTTTGTCATCGGCGACGGCGAAGATGTGATTAAAGAGATAATGGACGCCGTACAAAGGCACAAGCGTGATGGTGACGGCAGGCGCGTGAGTTTATTAAAAGAATTGGCCGCGCTTGACGGCGTATTCGTCCCCGCGTATTCCACAGGGACGGTAAGGCGCCTATATCTGGCCGATTTAAACGCCTCTCCATATCCAACAGCTCCTATTGTCCCGTACATGGAGGTCGTCCACGATAGGTTAAACATCGAAATCTCCCGCGGCTGCTCATGCGGGTGCCGGTTCTGTCAGGCGGGGATGATTTACAGGCCTACGAGAGAGCGCGAGCCTTCTACAATTATAGGGATAGCAGAGTCAGCAATTAAAAACACCGGCTACGGCGAGATATCCCTTACGTCGCTCAACGCGGGGGATTACTCAAGGCTGCCTGAGCTGCTCAAAATGTGCAACCGTAAATTTGAAAGTCGCAACGTGTCATTTTCGCTGCCCTCTATGAGGGTAAACTCCATAACCGAGGCAATCTTAAAGGAAATTAAAACGGTAAAGAAATCCGGGTTTACCATAGCGCCGGAGGCCGCCTCCGCACGTCTAAGGAGTGTCATTAATAAGGATTTCAACGAGGATGACTATGAGCGGACGCTCCATTTGATCTTCAGCCAGGGATGGCTTAATCTTAAGTTGTACTTTATGATAGGGCTGCCTACTGAGACACACGAAGACATTGAGGCCATACCGGTTATGGCGCTAAAATCTCTGAAGATGGCCAAAAAATTTACCTCCCGGCACGTAAATATAAATATAGGCATCTCGACGTTTGTCCCCAAGGCACACACGCCGTTTCAGTGGTTTGGGCAGATACCGCTTGATGAAATAATCGAAAAGAAACGATTTCTCATAAAAGCAATCTCCAAAAAGGGCTTGAACTTTAAGGGGCACAACGAGCAGATGAGCATGTTGGAGGGTTTTATAGCCAGAGGGGGAAGTGCCGTGGCCGATGTCGTTGAAGCCGCGTGGAGGGCCGGTGCGCGCCTCGACGCGTGGGGAGATGTATTTAAATATGAGCATTGGCAGGAGGCGATGGAAAAAACTGGCGTTGATATTGCCGCCGGAGCCGCGCGGGCCTATGATGAGGCCCACGAGTTTGAATGGAACAAAATCGACACGGGTGTTTCTGTTGACTATCTGAAAAAGGAATATAAAAGGGCGCTGGCCCTTGAAAAGACCAATGACTGCCGCGCGGGCTGCACGGCCTGCGGCCTGAAGTGCCGGGACTCCGGGTTCTTGTGCCAAACCACTGTTGTCTCAGGCACGCACAAGGTGGCGCAGTACAGGGATACTGTCTTTAATCCCGTAAGGGTGCGCGTGGTGTTTTCAAAGGCCGGGCATCTTCGGTATCTTTCTCATCTTGAGCTGATGACTGCGGTGCTCAAGGGGCTGCGGCGCGCGGGGGTGCCGCTTGTGTATTCAAAGGGGTTTCATCCCATGCCGGGGGTGTCGTTCTCTCCGGCGCTTGGCGTAGGAATTGAGGGATTGCGGGAGTATTTTGATATGGAGGTTACGCCGCCCTTCGATATTGTGAAATTCAGGGAGGCCATATCGCGGGAGATGCCATTTGAGATAAAGGCAATGTTTTTTATTTCTAAGGACACACCGGCCCTTGGAAAATTTGTAACGGCCTATAAGTACGAGTTCAATTTACACGAATCTGAGACGTTTATAGGGCTTGAGGATAAATTAAATTCAGCAGAATTGCAATGGTTGACACCAATGATGGTAAAATTTGATATAATTAACGGGAGACTTGTGATATTAGTGAGAGACACACATGAAAAGAAGGTAAAGATTTCGGAGATAGTGGAGGCCCTGACGGGGTTAAGCGTGGGGGATGCGGATATAAAAAGACTTGCCCTCTATGGGTGGGTAAGAGGCGCCAACGGGGCCGCCGGGCAATGGTTAATGCCATGTGAG
>JADFXO010000023.1 GCA_015233485.1 Nitrospirota bacterium | reverse complement strand
TATAGCCTTATACATAGGCAATATCCACTCTGAGGTTACTAAAAGGCCTTTGTATGTAATTAAAGGCCGTATTAACTTTGACGAATGATGGCAGTGTTGTATTATTGGAAATGTGTTACGAGAATCCACTTCCTAACGGCTGTTTATTTATATAGTAAGAAACATTGCTGAGGAGGAAATACTATGAAAAATATTGTAAATGAAAAGCCGGCTGATACTTTAGCAGGGCGTACACTGTACATCACGAAGTTTGTTTCAGATGAAGACATAAAAGATAAACATGTTTTAGATGTAGGTTGCGGTTTTGGATGGTTTCTGTTAAATTGCATAAATAGGGGTGTAAAAAATATAGTTGGACTAGAAATGGGTGAGGATAGTTTGATCGTCGCAAAGAAGTATTTAAACTCAGAAAGGTTATCATTAAATAACGGTACCGCTACAGGTTTAGTTTTTGACAATGATAGCTTTGATACCGTTACAGCCTGGGATGTTATTGAACATATACCTGTAAGGACAGAACAAGCAATGTTTAAAGAAATTTACAGGGTCTTAAAACATAATGGGGTTTTCTATATGTCTACGCCTTATCGCTCTTTTTTTTGCACTATTCTTGATCCTGCGTGGTGGTTAATCGGACATCGCCATTATTCACAAAATGAGCTTGTTTCTATTGCAGAAGATAGAGGATTTAAGGTGGAACAATTTGAAATACGAGGCGGCTGGTGGGATTTATTAGCAATGTGGAATATGTATATATCAAAATGGGTATTTAGAAGAAAACCCTTTTTAATTTCTTATTTTCATAAGCAATCAAACAAAGAGTATGTTAAAATGGGCGGTTTTACACAAGTTTTTATGAAGGCAAGAGCAATGAAAAAATAAAACTGTACTTGATATTATTCAGGATAGAAGATGCGATGTTTTGGAGTGCTTTAAATATGGATGTTAAGTGCTAACAATAATAAGCCAAGCGAATAATTGTGGAAGTCGGAAGTTGAAATGCGTAAAATACTGTTGTTTAATGGAATATAAAAACTTAAAAGTTCATTTGGCCGATTGCTACTGCAAGGCATAGTGATTAATGTCTGACGATGGTATGGTTAGTCCCTGATATTGCATGAAACAGTACATGTTATACTCTCGGTAGTTGCAGGGTTTATCACATGGAAAGTCTGGAAGAGGCCGATGGTGTCTTTCTTTTGTGCAATACTCTCGGGTGTTTTTGTTGATATTGATCATTTAGTTGATTATTGTATGGCATTTGGAACGGATTTCAGGATGGACTGGTTTTTAAACGGTTACTATTTCCTCAAGAACGGTAAGGTGTACGAGTTTTTACATGGCTGGGAGTATGTGGTTATTCTTACGGCAGGTATGTTTATCCTAAGAAATAAAACGGCAAAGTCAGTCTGTATGGCTCTGAGCCTGAGTCTTTTCTTTCATTTATGTTTCGACACCGTAGCATACGGTTTTAGGCCTGCGGTTTACTCCGTTATTTACAGGGCTGATAAGGGTTTTGATACAATGAGGTTAGTAGATAGTGAACAATATAATAAATATATGGAGAGGAAGGCGGAAGTCTTTCAGATAAAATGAAGGTTGACATCATAATTCCTGTAAAAGAGATAAACCACTATATTTACGAGTCAGTCCCTGAGATATTAAAGCTTGACTACGAGGATTACGGGGTTATCATATTTCCCGATAACGTTAATGGTGAGTCTTTTCCCAGAACTACAATATCGGCTACTGGCCCGATGGGCCCGGCGCAAAAAAGAGACCTTGCCCTGAAGCATTCATCTGCCGATATTATAGCCTTTATTGACGACGATGCATATCCAAGGCCGGATTGGTTGAAAAATGCGATGAAACATTTCGGCAATCCTCAGGTTGCGGCGGTAGGCGGTCCTGCCGTCACCCCTGCGCACGACTCTTTTTTGCAAAGGGTTTCAGGTGCCGTTTTTTTGACTCCATTTGGCGGTGGAGTCCCTGAGAGATACTGGCCGATAGGGCCGGTCAGGGAGGTAGATGATTGGCCTTCCGTGAACCTGCTGGTGCGTAGAGATGTATTTGAGGATGTTGGAGGGTTCAACTCGGATTACTGGCCGGGAGAGGATACGAAGCTCTGCCTTGATATAATCAGGATGGGTAAAAAGATTATATATGACCCTGATGTTTATGTCTGGCACCACAGGAGGGAGGGGTTGATAAGGCATCTCAGGCAGGTTGGCCGCTACGGTCTGCACAGGGGTTTCTTTGCAAAAAAGTTCCCTGAAACTTCATTGAGGTTTAAATATTTTATTCCTTCGCTCTTTACCATATTTTTAATCAGCGGTATCTTTTTGCTATTCACGGGTAATGGCCTGTTAAATGATCTTTACCTGATCGGGATGGTCTGCTATGTTTTTATTCTTATATTAGCTATGTGTCAGATATGGGGTAAAGAAAAGGACATCGCTGTTTCAATTGCCTGTGTACCATATATATTTTTAACGCATGTTTGGTATGGCATTCAATTTTTACGAGGTCTTCTCTTCACTAAAGAATTAAAAAGTAAGCTGAGGAAAACATGAAAATAGCTATATCCTATCCACCATTGGAATCTGACAAAGGAGTTCCTTTGCTTAGCCAGAACAGGCAATTCCAATGGTTTAATAAATCTACTTATATATATCCTGTTATTCCTGCATATGCGGCGACTCTTTTAAAAAGGGAAGGCTATGATGTGTACTGGGATGACGCTATTGCCGCCGGATTAGGCTATAATCATTGGAAAGAACGGCTGATAAAGGAAAAACCGGATGTAGTAGCTATTGAGACAAAGACTCCCGTAGTAAAAAGGCACTGGAAAATTATTGATGAGTTAAAGAAAGAACTTGCCAATACAAAATTTGTTCTCATGGGTGACCATATTACGGCGTTACCTGAAGAGTCGCTCCAAAACAGTAATGTTGATTACTGTCTTAAATCTGGAGACTATGATTTTTCGCTTTTATCGTTAGCGAATTTTTTGTCAAAAGGTGAAGCTCTGGCAGGAGGATGGTATTTTAGAGATGGCGATGGCGTTATAACCTCCTCGGGTGAACAGAATTTACGGGATAACGATTTAAGTACGCTGCCAAGCATTGATAGAAGCCTTACTAAGTGGCAGTTATACGCTTATGAAAATGGTAATTTCAAATACCAGCCTGGCACTTATACGATGGCAGGCCGCGATTGCTGGTGGGGAAAGTGTACGTTTTGTTCATGGACGACCTTTTTCCCGAGCGGGAAGTTCAGGGTTATAAAACCGGAAAAATTACTTGACGACATTGAGAATAATATCATTAAATTGGGGATAAAAGAGGTCTTCGATGATACAGGTTGTTTTCCGGCAGGCAAATGGTTGTTAAACTTCTGTGAAGGAATGGTAGAGAGAGGACTAAATAAAAAAATTGCTTTTTCGTGTAACATGAGATTTGGCGTATTGAAACAGGAGCATTATGATGCTATGGCAAAGGCAAATTTCAGATTTGTGCTATATGGAGTAGAGTCTGCCAATCAGGAGGTCATTGAAAAACTTAACAAAAGTATCAACATATCCGACATCAAGGAAGAGCTTGAAACAGTTAAGAAGGCCAACAAGAAATACAAAGGAATGATATCCCCTCACGTTACTACGATGATTGGCTACCCGTGGGAGTCATACGCAGAGGCCAAAAACACGATAGACTTTACAAGAGATCTTTTTGATTGTGGATTGATAGACTCGTTGCAGGCAACAATAGTAATTCCATATCCGGGCACGCCGTTTTTTAAAGAAGCAAAGGAAAACGGCTGGCTTATTACGGAGGACTGGGACAGATATGATATGCGCGGGTCCATATTAAAAAGCGAGGTTACGTCCGAACATGCGTTAAAGTTGACACAAAGCATTTATAGGAGCTTCATGACGCCTAAGTTCATCGTTCGCAAGCTCCTTTCGATAAAGTCATGGATTGATGTGAGGTACTTGTGGATGGCAGGCTTAAGAGTGTTGGGGCATCTAATGGATTTTAAGGCGAAGCAAAGATAAACATGATGGCGACAATAAGTGAAAACATTATCGGAGGGCTTACACGCCTCTGCCATTAGCATCAAAACGGCTGCTCTCTAAGGTTCACGTCCGAGGAATATGCACAAACTTGATGCGAATATGTATTTATTACTTATCTAAGACAAGATTAACATTAGAAGACATAAAAGATGGAAAGAGGTTACGAGCATAAAGCAATGTCCTTCCATTGTTGTTGCCTTTGATATCATGCTACTAAGATCAGATGAGAGCGCGTCAAACTTTAGAAAGTACAATCCTCTATTTTTAGATATCGCCAATGAGATGATAATTCTTACAGATGAAGATGATTTTTTAAAAAACTAAAGGGGGTTATATGGCTAAACTTAATATAGATGGAGTAACAACCTTCGAATATACAAAGGTTATTGGAATAGAAAATATTGAATTTGGTAAAAATATAATAATAGACGATTTTGTATTAATCTATGCAAAAGGAAAGGTGAAAATTGGTAACAATGTCCATATCGCCTCTTTTACGACAATAACAGGTGGAGAATACTTGGAAATAGGCGACTTTGTGGCCATATCCTCTGGTAGCCGCGTATTTACAGGAAGCGATGATTTCAAAGACCATGGTTTTGGAAATTCAACAATTGCTGAAAAATATAGAAATGTCCGAAGGTCCCCCGTTATTATCTATCGCTTCTGTATTATTGGCGCTAACTCTGTAATATTGCCAGGTGTTACAATAGAAGAAGGTGTAACCGTAGGAGCAGGTTCTGTAGTTACAAGGGATTTAAAAGAATGGGGCATATATATTGGGAATAAAAGAGTAGGTGAGAGAGACAAAGCAGGAGTGTTGAGAAATTATGAACAATATTTGTCAGATAACAATCAGTAAATATAATGATATATTTTAAAAAACCTATATACGTCACGCGGCCGTTACTGCCTGACTTAACCAAATATGTAGTAAAGCTAGAAGAGATATGGAATGAAAAATATCTTACTAACAATGGTAACCAGCATAAGCTGTTAGAAAAAGAACTTAAAAGGCATTTGAACGTCCCATATCTATCATTGTTTAATAATGGGACAATTGCCTTAATGATAGCGGTTCAAAGTCTTAGACTTGCTGGAGAGGTAATAACGACACCTTTCACATTTCCTGCAACACCACATGTATTAGCGTGGAACGGTATAAAGCCAGTGTTTTGTGATATAGATATAACAACATTAAACATTAATGCAGATATAATTGAATCTATGATAACGCCACAAACTACCGCGATTTTAGGGGTACATGTTTTTGGAAATCCTTGCGATGTGCATAAAATACAGGAAATTGCTAATAGATATGGTTTAAGAGTTATATATGATGCAGCTCACGCTTTTGGAATGAAGATAAATAATAGAGGGATTGGTACGTATGGAGATATCTCTATGTTTAGCTTTCATGCAACTAAACTATTCCATACCGCTGAAGGTGGAGCATTAGCTTATAACGATGTCTATTTAAAAGACAGAATTGATTATTTAAAAAACTTTGGAATAAAAAACGAAGAAGAAGTTGTGATGCCAGGTATTAATGGAAAAATGAATGAATTACAGGCGGCTTTAGGACTTAGCGTACTTGAATATGTAGAAGATGAAATAAGTAAAAGAACGGTTTTATTCGATACGTATAAACGTCTATTGAGCGAAGTTGAAGGAATAACTATTTGCAGTAATATGAGTTGTTATCCCGATGAAATTGTACATAGCTACCAATATCTTGTAATAAAAATAGATAAAGAATTATTTGGATGTACAAGAGATTATGTGTATGCACAATTAAGAAATAATAATGTGTTTACTCGTAAATATTTTTATCCGCTTTGCAGTGATTATCCTTGTTATAAACACATAATCACGGCATCAGCAAGCAATTTACCAATAGCCAATACAATTGTAAAAGAAGTGCTATGTTTACCATTTTATGGTGATTTAACTATAAATGATGTAGAGGTTATTTGTAATATGATAAGAAGCTATAGGAACTCTGGTTTCTCTAAATGACATTTATTTAATATCAAAGACAAAAGGAGATAGTGAGAAATGCGACAAGAAGCACAATTACCTATTATTTCCATTATAATACCAACCTATAATTCAGAATTTATTATAGGTATGTGTATTAAGGCAATTAGAGATCAGACATATCCTGTAGAAAAGGTAGAGATTATTGTTGTTGATAATGAAAGTAAAGATCGTACACAATCGATTGCAGTGTCAATGGGTGCAACGGTAATTAATGTCGGGGGAAATCCTCCTCAGGCTTGTAAGCAAAGAAATCTTGGAGCTATCAGCGCTAAAGGAGATTATTTATATTTTTTAGATCATGATATGGAGTTATCAAAGGATTTACTTATAGACTTATCTAACAATATAAGGTCTGCCAAAGGTAAAATTGACGCATGGTACGTGCCTGAAAAGATATATAGCTATAATAACGCCTGGAAAAATATAAGAACTTTTGAAAGAAGTTTTTATAATGCCACCGTAATAGATGCCGTCAGAGTAATTAAAAAGGAGGTTTTTTTTAAAACTGATATGTATGACGAATCTTTATCTGCTGGTCCTGCCGATTGGGACATGGATAATCAGCTAAAATTACACAAGTATAGTCTCGGTATTATAAATAGCTGTGTTTATCATCATGAGGAAAGATTGACAATAATAAAATATATTTATAAAAAGTCTACCTATGTAGGAGGTATAGATGTATATAAAAATAAATGGATTAGTATTGATAAAAATGTTTTTGAACATGTTATAAAAAAGCAATTTGATCCATATTATCGTATTATTGGTGTTTTTATAGAAAAGGGTAAGTGGAAAAAGATCATACTAAATTTACATTTATTTATACCGATGATCATGATAAGGGCAATTATTGGAGCAATGTATATACTAAAGAAGTGAACATGCGGACAGAGTATATAGTTGTGTAAGAGAAAGTAAAGAAATATAAGGTATAAGCCAGTGCAAACGCACTATGATAGGGATGCATCGTTTCTTTGTCTGTAATTTCTTTGGAAGCAGGAATCAAGTCTTTTAAGGGTAAGAATTTATGCCTCATCTTCCCCGAAATGAACGACTCGGCAGACTAAATGGCCAAAAAAAGTCGTTACGTTTTTTTTTTGACATAAGAACTGGATTTCTGCTTTCGCAGGAATGGCGGATTTATTACATTTGACTGCTGTTTTTGCAATGGTCTGAACTTGGTATGAGAGCAATACGCATATGCCGCGTTTGCCCTGAGGTGTAAGCCTGTTAGCGCACCTCGACAAACGATGTTATAGAAATTGTTCCCTTATACAAGTTCGGCGAATAGGTATATTATATGATAGTGGATGTGCATTGATGGAGAGAGTGTTCCTGCAGATAAAGAAATATGGGTTCTTCAGATGTCTTAGTTTATTTTGGGCACATGTGTTTTGCCCACGTATCAGGTCTTTGCTTTACCGGATTTTTTATAAATTTAGCTACCTAGGCGCCAATGTATTAATAGGGAAGAGCGTTACTCTTCACGCTCCCAATTATAATTGGCTATGATGTTCGGAAGGCAGCTTGATGTTAATAAACGACCTAATGACTCTCCTTGATAAGAGCTCTGACTTAAATACGATTAGAAGTGGTCTTAATAAGATTGACTACTTTACATACGATCAAATCATAGATATTGCCATCTCTATGATTAGAATATTTGAAACGAGAAAAGTTCTTGATGTTGGTTGTTATGATGGCAATTTAATGAAGTTATTTTTTAAGAATGGCTGGAACTGCTATGGTGTCGACATTGATGACCGTAAATTTGATATTGCTTCACAATATGGATCAGTACGAAAAGTAGCCCAGCCGGATGGACTGCCATATGAGGATAATTCATTTGATCTTATTACATGTGTGAATGTTTTACATCATGCGAGTGATTATAAGAAATTATGTAGTGAAATGGTAAGAGTTTTGAAACCGGCGGGTATTTTTATAATTCATGAGATAGTAGAAGACAGTCCCATAATACGATATGGTAGGAATTTATATCCTAAATATAAAGACATGGATGTTTTGTCAAGATTTACTGTGGCGGAATTGGTAGGTGTTTTTGAAAACAACAGTTTAATCAATATTGATATATTTATAAAGACTAATACTGTCTATATACTAGATCTTATTTGCATGAATTTAATCAGAAGGAGGCCTTGGTTTATTAAATATTTTAGGATAAAGAGGGAGGAGATAAAAGCAGATCGGTTCCGTATTTTAGCTCCTCATTTAATGATTGTAGGCTCAACGAACGCTTTTTAGAAGTGTTAATAATAACTTTTGGGAGGTCTATATATGGCTAAGATGAAGAAACAGGATAAGATCAGCGAAAAATTATTTTTTGATGAGGTGGCCTCTAACGGTAAGCGTTTTTGGGGTGAAGACCAGCAACATGTGACGATGGAAACTTTGTCGAAAATCCTTGATATTAGTGCTAACCTTGATGGTATTCGCATACTATAACTAGGATGCGGGACAGGTGAGTTGGGAGTTGCTCTGTCCCGAAGAAATGCCAAAGTCGTGGATGTTGGTATTTCTAATAATATGATTGCCTTAAATAGAAAAATGAATGAAGATGAGGAAAATTATGCATGTATTGTTGGTGATGTTGAAGCTCCTAATTGCTTTGAGGAAAAGAGTTTTGATGCAATCGCGGTTTTTTTTATGTTGCACCGTTTCCCAAATATTAACACTGTTATTAAGAATATTTCCCTTTGGCTTCGTGACGGTGGTATAGTTTGGGTTGTAGAACCTAATGGCTCTAATCCTGCTTACAAGCTGAGTAAAATGATAGCGAGCATGCTCCCTCGCAGAGTTACCATTAGGCTAACCAGCATAAATGAGGGGGGTAACTACACAGTGGATGATTATTTGCGAGCGTTTCCTAATTGTAGATTTCCGTGTGACGTCAAAGCCTCGTTTTCTGCACCCGATCATAGGAAAGATAACGGGGAAGACGGTTTAAAAATACTAAAATTCATCGTAGCTATGAGAAAGTTAACGTTCTCTTTAGTAAGGCGCATTCCCATACGGAAGATTAATCAGGGAGATGCCCTCATATTAAGGATGAGGAGGACTTTAGTTCATAAATGATAAAGATTCTATGTGGAGGGTCATGGTGGAGAGCCTGTGTCGGCAGATAAAGAAATATGGGTTCTTCAGATGTCTTAGTTTATTTTGGGCACATGTGTTTTGCCCACGTATCAGGTCTTTGCTTTACCGGATTTTTTATAAATTTAGCTACCTTGGCGCTAATGTATCGATAGGGAAGAATGTTAGCCTCCATGCTCCCAATATGTCAATAGGGGACAACGTCACTATAGCAGAAAACTGCGTCTTTGATGGAATCGGTGGGACAGTAACTATTGGCAGCCATACGAGCATCGCTAACAATACCACGATAATGGCCATAAAGGAAATAACGATTGGTCGTAAATGTTTTATAGCACCGCGTTGTTTCTTTGTAGACTTTAACCATATTTTCTCGGATAGAAATCTATATATCAAAGACCAATATGACTATGGAGAAGAGCAGCGTACTGCAAAAAGTATAATAATAGAAGATGATTGCTGGCTTGGCGCAAATGTGATAGTGCTTAAGGGTGTTACTATTGGGAGAGGTTCTGTCGTTGGAGCTGGTTCGCTTGTTACCAAATCTATTCCCCCTTTTTCCGTTGCCGCTGGTGTGCCTGCTAAAATTAAATACACAAGGTAGACGTATGGGTATGTTTAGAGAATTTTTTTAAATGAGTCTATTCCTCGTTATATGCAGAGGATAGTGACGTGCAAAGAAATGGTGAAGCACGTAAATGTGCATGAGGCGAATCTGTCCAACATGAGATCCAGTACAGTATATCCCAAGAGTGAGCAGGAAAAAGGACAAGCGTGGGCATCACCCAAAGAATTGCCGCTGGGTGCTCGCCCAGGCACGGTGAAACCACTTCAGTAAACTCTTTGTCCGATATGAAAAGTATGTCGATAGCTACGAGGCCCTCATTCATCTCGCTGCAGCCATCATCTGCTGAAGAAAGATGGGTGCTAATTGAGGGTAGTTTCTTATTACTAAGGAGTACGTGAGTATGTAGACATGTACTCTCTCCAGGGCAAAAGATGGTATCCACCCGGCTTGTCCGGAATCTTATTTGGCTTGTGAGGATATGCAGAGGCAGATTCCGGACAAGCCGGAATGACGGACTATAGGTAAATTAACGATTCCTTGTTGTGCAAGACAGTTAGAAATGTCGTGGAGTGAGAAATAGTAACCGTTCACCCACCTTAACCCCTTGATTATTAAGGATAATTTGTTTATATCAAAATATACCCCAAAACCAAAAAAGTCTTTAAAATCATATAGTTATGCCAAATAACGTTGTTGGCAATCCAATCTCTACAGAAAAATTATCCTTATAAATCAAGCACTTTACTGGGTGAACGGTTACGAGAAATATGTATTTTCACCAAAAACAGCCCTATGAAAGCTAAGAGGAGACAGCATGGTAACAATGGACAACAATATAAAGTGGGTGAATGAAATCAGTTCAGCAATAATGTGTGATCGAGAAAAATCAAACCTAATTAATGGCGTAACCAGAAGAAAAATTTGCAAAAATTTAACTGTGTTTATTATTACTCTGTTGCTGTTGGTAAACGTAAGTTGCACAAAAGTAGAAGGATCACAAAATTTTGATAATGTTAGCGATAGGATAATCTTTCTTGGAGACAGCATAACCCATTTGTGTAAATGGGATCAGTTGCTTCCGGGTTTAAATGTTTTAGACTACGGTATTCTTAGCGATCCATCAGGTGGTGTATTATCGCGATTAGATGGAGTCATAAGATTAAAACCAAAGAAAATATTTATTATGGTGGGGATTAATGATATTTATAACGGGCAAAACAGTGATGTAATGACTAACTACCCAAGAATAATAGATAACCTGATACGTAATTCACATTACACAAAAATTTATATACAAAGTATATTGCCGGTTACTACGCAAAAAGCACCTAAGAGTATAAATTTTAGTGATAATATGGGTAACAAGTATATTGTAGAAGATAATAAGGAGTTGGAATCGTTGGTAAAAAATATTAATAATATAAATGTTAAGTATATAGATTTATATACAGAGTTTTTGGATGCCAATGAAAATCTGAGTGACAAATATTCAGACGATGGGTTGCATTTAAATAAAGACGGATGTCGTCACTGGTTAGATTTAATAAAAGGGTTTCTCTAAATGACAGAAAAGATGTTATATCTCTTGCCCTTTAATAACATAATATTGAGGAGCATAAGTTATTAATAAGTACATAAGTAAGATGACTACCAAGCCGCATGGTAAAGCGGTTTGGAGGCAATTATGTCTTCATACATACGTACTCCTTAATAACATCACAGGCAAAACAGATTTGATAAATTATTTACTTATGAAGATAACGCTAAATGGTACATTTAAAATGCACAGGGTGAGATGGATTCAAAGTATTTATTAGATAGAGTTCTGGGGAATCAGAAACTTATACAATTGATTATATTGCTGACCCTCTTTATAGTTCCGTTCTTTTGGTTTCATAATAATGAAATAGATTTAGGCGGAGATTCTAGTCGTTTATATATTTTTGATCCCGCAGCATGGCAGAATCTTGCATTATATTCATATAATTCGATTTCGGCGGTTGGTAGCGAGATCCCCAACCAAATGATGATACCTTTTTTGTTGTTATTGAGATTTATAAAATTATTGATGATTGATAGCGCATATTATTTAAACTGTTGTATCAACGGATTGTTATTAAGCGGCCTGTACTATTCGACATATCTGTCTACATTTGAGTTGCTATCAAATAACGTCAAAATAAACAATGGGGATAACGTAGATAATAAGAACTTATATACGGCGTCTTCTATAGCGGGGTTCTTCTACGCGACGTCACCTATTATAGCCAACGATGCTTTTTATAGAGCTGCATATAGCATTTATGGATACTGCATTTATAATTTTATTTTTTATTTATTTCTTAAGTATATCCATACAATGAAATTTCGATACATTATATATGCTTTACTCATTAGCACTTTATTTTCGGTTAATTTTTCATATGCCACAGTGCCCTGGTTAAGCGCATATGTTATTTTTATTGGCTCTTTCACCTTTATTTATTACTTTTATAAACATGGTTTGAATCATTTTAAGACTTTCTTATGTTCTTGTACCCTGTTTCTGTTATTATTCTGTGGGCTACATGCGTTTCATCTTCTACCTGAATTACACAGCGCAGTAGCCGCAAGCTCAGCTCTTAACAATATTTTGCATGAAGATCCCCGCAGTACTTCTATGAATGTCTTCGCAAGCTACATGGACGTTACGCGATTTTATTTAAACATTTTATGTCAGGTACAAAGTGGCCTTTACAAAGGAAGTACATTTTATAAGGCGTTGCTATCTCTTGATGTCCTACCATATGCCTTACCCGTATTTCTATTTTATCCCTTTACTGTAATTATGGGAATCGCAATTAGTTCAACGCCGAGATATTCTTCTTGTAATGACAAAAAATTATATTATATATTGTTGTTATTATTTATTCTTATCCTTCTGGTAATGACGCCAAATATCAACATGATAGTAAGTAAAGTTTATGAATTGTTTTTCCTGTATGTACCTTTCGCAAGGATGTATAGAACAATTACAGGCAAATTTGGTTATGTGTTTGTCTTTATATATGCCTTGAATATAGCATTTTCGATAAATTATATTTATAATAAAATCTCAAACTTGAATAAAAATATCTTTAATATGATCTTTGCGATCCTTTTTATATTTAGTGCTTATACGGTATATACCGGCAAGATTTTTACGCAATATCCAGTGTGGCCTACAGATAGTTTAAAACTTCCAAATGAATTTACCGATGAATATTTAGGTGCACTGTCAAGAATAGGCGATATGAGATATGATGGGAAATATTCAACTTTCCCATTTTCTACGACATCTTATTCTATAATTAAAGGGACTATGAGTGGCGTCTATTTTGGACCATCACCAATTTTGTGTTTATGTGGAAAAGCCGATTTTAATGCTTTCGATAGTCTTGGCATCTATGAGGATGTTGTTTATAACGCTATGCAAAACGGTGACAAGGAGAGTGTGTCCCACATATTAAATTTATATAATATTCGGTATATTATTGATACATTTGACAGTGATACCTATAAACAGATTACAGGCTTCCTCTGGAAGTTCCAGCGTACTTTCCATGACCATGCTAGTATACAATATTATATTAAAAGCTTAGGGTTTAGGAAGATAGCCGGATATAATGACTTTGGTATATATGCATCAACTGATTCATTACCACGCTTCTATATACCTAACAGAATCTCCCTGTCATATGGATCACTGTAGAAAGGATTTTGTTATATAAATGAACATTAATTACACTAACTACTTTAAAGATCACTATGGTGCGAAGTTTCAGGATTCTGACTTTTTGACGCAAGAAAAATTCCTTTACGCACAATTTCAATTTATGCTTAGAAAATGCCATATGAGCCATTTAAAGGATTCAAAAGTCTTGGAAATTGGCTCGGGTTTGGGTACTTTTGGTAAAATATTACTCGACAGTGGCTTTAGTCGATACACTGGCATTGAATTAGACAAAGACATTGTGGAGTTTACCAATCGGGCCATAGGTGAATATTTTGTAAATATTTCAGTAGGTGAATTTGTACGAGAAACTGAGGATAAATACAAAATTATATTTGCTTTAGAAGTACTGGAGCATCTGGAAAACCCAATAAAAGAGATTGAAAATATTTATTATTTATTAGAAAGCGGCGGTGTGTTTGTCGGAACTACTCCGTATCCTTTTGAGAAAAATATACAGGATAATACTCACTTATTTGTTCTGCATCCAAATAACTGGAAAAGGCTTTTTTATTTAGCTGGATTTAAACGCGTCAGCTCTTACCCCATGTCATTTCTACCATATATATGGAGATTAAACAAACATCTTAATATCCGCATCCCATTTTATACTTCTTTCAAACACTTTATTTCGACATCCTTGATAATCGCTGAGAAATAGGCTTTTAGATCACTCGGCGTACCGATTGTTTGGTAAGAGTTCCACTTCGCCACATTGAGGCAGTAGCTATTTCAGGTAAAATAACGGCAGTTCCCTCATAAAATGGCGCGTCGAAGACGCAAGTATCTGATAAAACGGGTAAAAGTATAGATTTGATGTGTCAGGATTAAAATTTTAGGAAAATAGTGGGATTTTGGTAGAACAGGTCTTGACTTTTTAGATAGAAATGCTGTATACTCAACAATTCCATGCGATAGCTGGTTAAAATGGAACGGGTGATCATCCAAAGGTATGGATGATTTGAATGATAAACAGTCAGCGATTTGCTAATGAGGGTAAGTTATGGTTGAAGAGAAGTTTCTTTTTACTGGAGGAAGCGGGTTGCTATGTGGAGAAATAAGGAAGCTGCTTCCAAATAGCATATATCCGTCGTCTGCAGAGTTTAATATTGAGAGTTATGAACAAATGGTTGAGTATGTAAAAGGCCGCGAATTCATAAATCTATTCCATGCGGCGGCATTCACGTCACCGCCGGCTGTCGACAGAGATCCTTTGAAGGCAATTGATACAAATATTATTGGGACTGCTAATGTTGTAAAATTATGTGCACGCTATAGTTTAAAGCTTGTCTATGTTTCAACAGATTACGTTTTTAGAGGAGATATTGGTAATTATAAAGAAGAGGATCCCGTGTATCCAGTAAATAAATATGCATGGTCTAAGCTTGGCGGTGAATGTGCTGTAAGGATGTATTCAAATTCTTTGATTATCAGAACAACGTTTGGTCCTAACAGTTTTCCGTATGAAAAAGCGTTTATCGATCAATGGACCAGCAGGGAAAGTGTAAGTCTTATTGCAAGGAAAATAGTAAATCTGCTTGCTGCAGACATAAAAGGTGTAATACATATTGGTGGCAACAGAAGAACGGTGTTTGAGTATGCGAAGAGTTTGGATGATAGCCACGATGTAAAGGAATTATCCATAAGAGACGTAAGCTTTAAAGTGCCGGAGGACACATCTCTCGATCATACCAGATATGATGCAATAATAGAAGGATTGTGACGTTGAAAATGGTATTCGTTAGAAGAGATTGTTCTGTTATGATACTGTGACACTTAGTTGTGAACTATACATCTGCAAGAAAGGGTCGGACTTAGTGCTGGCTGATTATGTGCGTCAAGGAGATTAAATGAAGATAATATTAGCAGGCGGTGCAGGTTATATTGGTTCTGTATTAACCCCCTTACTGATGGATTATGGGTATGAAGTGAAAGTTATCGACAGGTGCTGGTTTGGTAATTATTTGCCTGAAGGAACTAATTTAGTAAATAAGAACCTCTTTGATTGTACGCGGGAAGATTTTGCAGGTTATGATCAATTTATTTTCCTTGCTGGACTGTCCAATGACCCTATGGCAGAGTTTAGCCCATCAAAGAATTTTATCCATAACGCCGCCCTGCCGGCATATCTTGCTTTTGAAGCTAAGAAAGCAGGCATAAAGCGCTATATTTATGCTTCCAGCTGCTCGGTTTATGGCTATACGGTCGATCAACTTTACACTGAAGTATCACCAGTCATCTGCGGTTATCCTTATGGAATTTCAAAGCTGCAGGGAGAACAGGGTGTTCTGCAATTGAACGACGATAAATTTTCCGTAATATCTTTGCGACAAGGTACGATATGTGGATTTAGTCCACGCATGAGGATGGATCTGATCGTAAATACAATGTTTAAAACTAGTATGACTGAGGGTAGAGTAACCATAAACAATCCATCTATTTGGCGCCCCATACTGGATATCAGGGATGCAGCCTCGGCTTACATAAGGTCGATTCAGGCATATTATTCAATCAGCGGTGTATTCAACATAGCTTCTGATAATTATACGGTTGGGCAGGTGGGTGATGTTGTCAAGCATGAGAGCGAAAAACAGACAGGTAAGCCTGTAAAATTAGAAATTAAAAATATAGAAGACTACAGAAACTATAAGGTATCTATTGAGAAGGCTATGACTTATTTAGGGTTCCAGCCTGACTATAAGGTTAAGGATATACTATTAGACCTCTTTGAGCATAGAGATTACTATGGTGATTACGAAGAGGAGAAATATTATAATATCAGAGTGTTCAAAAATATCAGTTTTCAGGAGTAGTTAAGCTTGCAGCATCACTAATAAGCATGGATACGGTAAATGTTACTATAATAGGCGCGGGTGTAGTTGGACTTGCTATTGCGTCTGAGTTATCTGCCACTTACGGCGATATTGTTTTGCTCGAAAAGCATAGCAAGTTTGGGCAGGAAACTAGTTCGCGAAACAGTGAGGTTATCCACTCGGGGATTTATTATAATAGTGGATCATTGAAGGCGAGGTTGTGTGTGGAGGGTGGAGCGCTATTATACGATTACTGCAATAAACACCGTGTTGCTCATAAGAAGATAGGGAAATTGATAGTCGGAACCTCTCAATCAGAAATGGATTACCTGCAACAGCTTTATAAAAACGGGATAGCTAATGGTGTCACCGGGTTAGAAGTTATCGACCAAAGATTTATTAAAAAACTTGAGCCTAATGTGAAAGGGCTGGCTGCTATTTATTCTAAGAATACGGGAATTATTGACTCTCATTCTCTTATGTCACATCTGTACAGTACAGCAACTTCACGTGGAGTTACCTGTTCTTTTGATAGTGAAGTAAACTTTATTGCTTACGATGGCAAAATATATACAATAGGGATCAGGAACGAAGACTATCGCTTTAACTCTACAATTATAATTAATTGTGCCGGACTTTTCTCGGATCATATTTCTGAGCTGGTTGGAATTGATAGTGATCTTGCATGTTATAGACTTGCTTATTTTAAGGGAACCTATTTTGCATACGCTGCGAAGTCGCCTGTTGCAAGGTTAATATACCCTGTGCCACATAAGGACATGACTGGGTTAGGAATACATGCAACGTTGAACTTGGCAGGGCAGTTGCGTTTTGGCCCGGATGCTGAGTACATAGACCACATAGATTATGAAGTCGATGATCGCAAGAAAGATTTGTTCTACACAGGAGCTTCTAAAATAATCGATGGTCTTGTTGTGGACGCCTTCACTCCTGATATGGCAGGCATCCGACCTAAAATAGGGGTTGATGGGATAAAAGATTTTGTTATAACGCATGAATTTGAAAGAGGATTCCATGGTTTTATTAATTTGATTGGAATTGAATCTCCCGGGCTTACGGCATCATTGTCAATAGCTGAATATGTTAAAAATATTGTGAAAGAAATCATATGAAACTTCGAATGGGCTATAAGAGGGATAAATGAAGACAGCAGTCTGTAAATTAGACAATAGAGCAGAATGAATCCATATCACTATACAAAGTTGTATTATGCTTGAAGAGAAATCGGTATTTATAGCAAGCTATTGCTATTTGTTGAGCGAGAAAACAGAAGGTGACTCGTATCTGTCTGGTCCATCTGAAGATTTGTTTGCTTATTTGATCCCAAGATGCAAAGAGGCTGCTTTTTTGAGGCAGCCTTTATCTGATAGCATTGTCTCCAATGTTTATCTAAAGCGTGTTCATAAGGGTGTACTCAAAGATGAGAGAGTGATGTCATTTTTTAATGCACTCCATCGATATATTGCTCAAAAGGCTAGTTTCACCGGTCTTGGTCTGATTGTCAGCATATTATACAAGTTCAGGGATATTTTTTCGATTTGTTGGGCTTTTTTCATACTAAAAAATAAATATGATA
Organism: Nitrospirota bacterium; assembly: GCA_015233485.1. GTDB lineage: Bacteria > Nitrospirota > Thermodesulfovibrionia > Thermodesulfovibrionales > Magnetobacteriaceae > Magnetominusculus. Next base: position 4,980 of record JADFXO010000023.1, on the reverse strand, counting down.
TTTTTATTGGAGTCGAGTCGGTAAATGCTCTTACCGGGTGTATTATGAGGCTTATTGGTCTCGTAAATATTGTGGTATACGATGTTATCGATTATGCACCAGAGAGGTTTACTGGTAAATTAGCAAATAAAATATTCCATAAGCTCGATAGGTGTGCCTTACGGTTTTGTAATGTTGCCGTTTCTCAAACATCATTAATCGTTGAACATAGAATCAGACTCTATAATAATATACGTGCAAAACAAGTTGTAAAGCCTTCTGGTATTGCCCACGATAGATTAGAAAAAATATCTCTTTCCCGCATTAATAGGCATGAGGTAATATACGCTGGGCTTGTGCATGAAATGGATGGAGTTGAGCTGATAGTAGGCTCAGCAATTGAGTTGTTAAAAACATTTCCTGATTTAAAGGTTAGAATTATAGGTGACGGTGATCAGCTTGATAAGATAAAAAAGCTATCGAGGGACAGTAATTTAGTTAACCACATTCAGTTCATGGGATTTATCTATGAAAAGAACTTATTAGAAGATTATCTAAAACATGCGGCAGTCGCTGTGGCTCCGTATAAAGAATACAAGAATAGAAACATCGTAAAATATTTTAATGACGTTAACAAGCCGAGATTATATCTGGCTTGCGGCCTGCCCGTTGTAATTACAAAAGTTCCTTCCGTCCATAGAGAAATTCATGACCGCAAAGCTGGTATTGCTATCGATTATAGCCAGTCCCAAATGGTTGAGGCTATAACTAAGATCTTAAAAGAAGACGCGGTATTAGAACAATATAGGGAGAATGCCTATCAGATGGCTAAGGAATATACATGGGAAAGCATTTTTGATCGAATGTTTAACGAAATCATGGCAGATTGATAGGAAGCGCCATCATTCGTTGGAAATAAACAATTTTGTGAACTATTGGAGGGATGTTAATGAAGATCATAGAGGTAAAGTCTTTGACAATCGATAGCATAAAGGTTATAAGATTTCAACGTTTCCGGGATAATCGTGGTTATTTCACAGAAACTTTCCGTAATAGCGATTTCTTATCACACCCTGAACTTGGATTTATAAAACAGGATAAATTGTTTTCTCAATCTAATGAGAGTTATTCAAAGACAGGAACAATAAGAGGTTTACACTTCCAGTGGAACCCCTATATGGGAAAACTGGTAAGGACCATATTAGGTCGAATGGTAGATATGGTGTTAGACATAAGAAAGGGCTCTCCCTATTTTGGGAAAATTATACTCTATGATATGTCTCATAAGCAAGATGCCGATTATGATGAATGGATTTGGGTGCCGCCTGGGTTTGCACACGGGAATTTTTTTACTGAGGATACAAAAATAGAGTATTTATGCACGGGAGAGTATAGTTCAAATTGTGAAGCCTGCATTTCTCCATTAGCCGGCGATATCGATTGGTCTTTATGTAATCCCGATTTGAAAGAACTGTTTCATTCCTCGATCCCTGCAGCGACTATCTCTGACAAGGATAGGAATGGTTTTTCTCTCTCCGCATGGAATACCGATAATAAATCAGACATATTTGTTTATAAATAATCGTTATGAAATATTAATCGGAGCATTAGTATTGGCAACTTAATATTAATGCTTCGATTAATAAATTGGTTACTTAGTATATGTTTAATACGGGTGCTGTCGTTGGTTACTATAAACGCGATGACGCTGGACCGCGGGATTTGACTATATCCTTGTAAACGAATGGATATTTTTTGTCCATAATTTAGTGGAAGAGGCTGATATGAAAAAAATTGCATTGTTCAACGTAGCTGATTTATATAGTTTCTCCGATCAATTTCCCGCATTAGGATTGGGATATATTAAATCCTACTGTTTGGAAAAGATAAAGGATGAAGTACAAGTAATGATATTTCGGGAAAATATCATTAGGGCGGTTACTAATTATAAACCTGACCTGATTGGCATCTCATCAGTAACGCAATTTTACTCTAAGGCTGTTCAATCTGCGATAACGCTAAAAAAACAATTCAAGGATGTCATTTTAGTAATTGGCGGGGTTCATATTTCGACATTGCCAGAGTCTTTAAACGATGTTTTCGATTGTGGCGTTATTGGGGAGGGGGAAGAGACTTTTTATGAACTCGTATCGTTACTGAAAGATAACGAGTTTTATAAAGACAACTTAAAAGCAATAGATGGGTTGGCGTTTAAATATAATGGGGAATTGATAATAACAAGGAGACGAGAATTGATAAAAGAACTCGACTCTTTACCACATTTAGATAGAAATGATTATAAGCATATGAATTATTCTCATATAGTAAGCTCGAGAGGTTGTCCATATAAATGTAAGTTTTGTTCGTCGACGTATTTTTGGGGTGCAAGCAAAGTGCGTTATCATTCCGCTCAGTATGTATTCGATGAAATAAGATTATTGGTGGAACATAATTCGGCTATACATATAACTTTCTGGGACGATTTATTTGTCTTTAGTCGCAAAAGATTGAACGAATTGCTTGAGTTATTGAAGCAAGCAGGTAAAAAGTATAAGCACGTAACATACTCCTGCACGGCTCGAGCCAATATAGTTAATGATGATTTATGTGAGATCCTTAGAAAGTTAAATGTAAAATATGTTTATCTTGGCCTGGAATCTGGCTCAGATAGAGTATTGAAAAATATTAAGGGTGGTGTTTCGGTGAACGATAACATCAACGCTGTAAATACTCTGCACAAGTGGGGATTTTTTGTAAGTGGCTCTTTTGTCATTAATAATCCTGATGAAGAGGAAGATGACTTAAAAGCAACCTATGAATTTATAAAGGCAGCCCCTTTATCTGGCGGTACTGTCAATGTTGCTATACCGCTGCCTGCGACGCCGTATTGGGACTACGCGCTTAGTAAGGGCCTTGTAAGCAACGATATGGATTTCGAGAAATTAAACGTTAAAACAGATTTCATGAATCTCCGTAGCGGAGACTTCATTAAGTTATCTGAAAACATTACAAGCAGCCAAATTATAGAATGGGGTGCAAAAATACAGAAAGAAATAGGAAGGAAGGCGCTGTTGTCAACGGCGAAGTTAATAAACAAGAATAATATTACAGTAGCTATAAAAAACCCTCGGTTATTTTTGAAGTTTTTGTTTGATATAATTAAGGATATAAGGAAATACGTATAGCACTTCAATGGATATGGCAGAGGTGTTCAGTTAACCAAGTATCATAAAGGCGCGTTGGATTAATTACGGGCTACTACAAAATAGTAGCCGTTCACCCGTCCTAAGTCCACCATCAAAATTATGGTAAAAGCGTATAACATCTCGTTATACAACGTTTTTTGGATATAACAGCTTTGCCTTAATGAAAACATTTTTCTCACAATTGAATATGGTTAAAGGCAGTATCTACGGGATTTTCCATGTATGTCCTTTATTTTGATGGTGGATTTAGGCCATAAAAAATGTAACCGTTCACCCACCTTAACCCTTTGATTATTAAGGATAATTTCTTTATGTCAAAATATACCCTAAAACGAGAAAGTCTTTAAAATCAAGTAGTTACACCAAATGACGCCATCGGCAGTCCAATCTCTACAGATAAAATATCATTATAAATCAAGGACTTTACTGGGTGAACGGTTACTAAAAAATAGTTGACAAAAGCATATGGAAATGTAATACTAAAAGCATGTTACGAATGGAGAAATAACTGATAAGAATAAATATCTTACAGAGAAGGTGTCAGAGCTTGAGGGAAAGAATGCGCAATTAGAAGGTGAGAACGAGAAGTTAATGACCAGATAAAGGAACTTGGGAGGCAATTAGGAATGGATTCTACCAAATTCATCGAAACCGCCCTCAAATGACGGTCTTAAAGTAACACGTCCGAAGAAAAAGCCAACAGGCAGAAAGAAAGGGAAACAGCAGGGCAGTAAAGGGTATAGGCGAGTAGACCTGTAACCAATGGAGATAATCAATCATTATGCTGGGAGTTGCAAAAAATGTGGGGCGCGGTTGGAAAGATTGCCAAACAAAGGCTACCAGAGTAGACAGCAGGTAGCAATCCCGGAGATTAATGCAAGGGTGATAGAACATCGTTATATATTGTGAACTGTCTGTGTTGCAGTGAAACGATAGCAGCCGAAGCGAATAAGGAAGAGAAGATATGTTGTGGCCCACGGTTAAGGGGATTAATAGCGACGTTTACGACGGTATACAATTTGTCGAGGTACAACGCCCAGGCAATAATATGTTTGATGTTGGAAACTGATTTGAGCGTAGGAAGCATAGATAACCGAGTCCAAGAGGTAGGTAGAGCATTGGAAGAGCCTGTAAAAGAGCTGAAAAGTCGGTTACAGAAAGAGGGGAGTCTGCTTATAGATGAGACTGTGTGAAAAAAGAGTGGGAAAAGGATGTGGGCATGGGTATTTGTGGGGAAGGCGTTAGTATTTGTCCATATAGATTCGAGTCGTGGCAGGAAGGTATTGAAGGACATACTTGGTGAAAGTTTTTCAGGAATAATCATATCGGACTATTATAATGTGTATCGTAATTATTCAAAGAAATGGCAAACTTGTTTAGCGCACATAATAAGGAAGGCGAAGGGATTGATTGAAGATGATGACAAGCTGGTTCAGGCGGTTGGGTATCTTTTGAAGAGAGAGCTGAAGTTGATGATATCGTTATGGAGAAAGGGTTGGAATAAAACACCCGAAATGGATGAGTGTAAAGCACGTTTAAAGAGTATCTGTATTTATAATAAAGATAACGACAACAAACAGGTAAGGAATTTGTGCAAATTGATACTTGATGGATGGGAGGCAGTGGTATACTTTACAGAAGTAGAGGGAATAGAGCCAACCAACAATATTGCTGAGAGGTTTTTACGCCTATTGGTTATTTCAAGAAAAATAAATTTTGGCAGTCAATCTGATGGTGGAGTTAAGACGACGGCATATCTTCGTACAGTTGCCGCAACATGCAAAATTAGAAAAAT
>JADFXO010000239.1 GCA_015233485.1 Nitrospirota bacterium | reverse complement strand
TGCTAAATCATCTTCGTGGCCGGCATAATCGACGCCGCTATGTGCATCGGGCAGATGTTCCGGGCTGCCGGCTGTATGTTCGTAGGAGGGGCCTTCGTTGAACTCCGCCTCCTCACGCGGGGAGATGCGCTCATCATGGGGCGGCATGTCTGAAAAGACAGTCGTTTTTTCAACCAGGTCAAACCTGATATTCTCATGTTGGCCATCCTCTACGCCGTAATCTTCACCGTTTGCCGGTAGTTGTTCATCCGGGGCAGACCACTCTATGTGTTCGCTTACCTTTTGAATCAAGTCGTCTTTTTCTACGGGGAGCTTTATCGTATCCACTATTTTATATATTGTCCTATATCTGTCGTCATATTTTTTTTCTATCTCCGAGAGCATAATAAATGGCAGGCCTTTTAAAGATTCTTCACTTCGCAAATCTCTGATCACCTCATAGCCGCTTGAATCGATTAACATAGACTTTACCAGCACCAGTGAAGGATGTACCTCAAGGGCAGCCTCAAGGGCTTCGAGCTTTGTCGTTGCGCTATATACCGTATACCCCTCGTTCCGGAGGATTTCGCTTATCTGCCGCATGTTATTAGTATCGTCATCTATGACAAGTATATTGTCTCCGTCCATAATATATCCCCCTATCAATTAATGTTGTCCTGATAGTATTAACATTTTTGCACGAATAATTCAACCCCCACTGAAATATTGTCAAGCCTCACTGAAATATTAAGGTATTTTTCAACTTCTTAATATATTGACAGGTTGAATTGCCATCGCCTTTATCGACGGGTATATGCCTGAGGCTATCCCCGTCACAATCGATGCCGCAAACGATATTGCCACCCCGGCCAGAGATACTGCGAATGGTATTTTCGCTATGGCCGATATGGCCAGAGTCAGCGCTATGCCCGCTATCAGCCCCGCTACCGCGCCTATGAGCGAGATAAAAGACGCCTCCGTTAAAAACTGTAGCGCTATGTCTCGCTTCCTTGCCCCTACAACGCGTCTTATCCCTATTTCCACCTTCCTCTCGTCTACCATCAGTATCATTACAGACAGTATTCCTACTGAGCTTATCGTAAACGATATGGCCGAGGTTATCATCCCAAGCGTTACCACTATCTTCATCGTCTTGGTCTGCATAGAGTTTACGTCCCTGAGGTCTGTTACTGTGAAGTCGTCTCGTTCTCCTTTTTTTATGTTATGCCGCTGCCTTAGCAGCGCCTCTATTTCTCTTTTTAATCGGCCTGTTGCCGCTTCTGAGACCGCCTCCACGTATATGAGATTGATTGTTGCCGTGTTTGTCAGTCTCTTCATAAATGTGCTCAACGGCACATAGACTATGTTGTCTTCATTTATCTCCGAAAGATCGACGGCCATCGGCTCAAGCACTTCAACCACTTCCAACGCGGCCTGATTTACGAATATGGTTTTCCCTATGGGGTCTTCACCTTTAAATAACTTCCCGGCCGCCTTTGAGCCAATTATAGCCACTTTTGCCATCTCGTTATTATCTTTATCTGTGAATAGTCTGCCGTTTTCTACGGGGATCTTCTTTAATTTAAGAAACTCCATCGGTATGCCCATCATCATTGTACCGGTTACTGTTGTATTTTTGTATTTTATCGGGAATGTCTTCGTTGCCGCGGGCGCGACGGTTTTTACCTCCGGCATGGATTCTTTTATCGCCCTGGCATCGCCAGGCGTCAGCCTTAAGCTCTCTGTGAGGTCGGTAGGGCTGCCGTGGCCGCGCATGAGGCCACTTTTTACGGTCAGGAGATTCTTCCCGAATCTCTCAAGGTCATTTATCGTCTTCAATTCCATCGAACGCGATGTGTTTGCCACGGTTATCAACGACAGAGTTCCCAGTACAACCCCTGTTATGGCAAGGAAAGTCCTGAGTTTGAAACTGCCCAGCGACTTTACCGCAATCGTTAGATTCAGATAAATGTTCTTTGGAAAATACTTCCGCAACTGCGCGAACAATTGTCTTGCCGCTGTCACTTTATCGCCTCTATCGGCAGTAAATTTGCGGCGCTTCTTGCCGGTGCAACTCCAAACACCAACCCCGTTGCCACTGACATCGCAAATCCTATGGCAAAGGCCTTCCACGAAAAGTACATCGGAAAATCGGCAATCAGCGGCAGCAGCTTAGACGCCCCATAGCCTATGATAAACCCCAACCCCCCCCCTGCCGATGTTATTAGCAAGGATTCCATTATGAATTGGTTAAAAATATCCCTTTTCTTAGCGCCCACGGCCCGCCGTATCCCAATCTCGCGCGTCCGTTCCTTTACTGACAGCAAAAAAAGATTAGCCAGTACAAATCCCGACACCACAAGCGACACTATGCCCGAAATGCCAAGCGATACCACAAGCGACCCGGTAAGGGCAGCAAGGAACTTTATTATCTCCTCCGGGCTTACAATAGTGAAATCGTCGCTCTGGCCTTCTTTGAGCTGGTGCCTGTTCCGGAGATATAAACTCAGCTCCGCCATCCAGTGTTTAAGGCTGCGGCCATGCTGATATTTTATCTTTATTGCGCTTATGTATTTGGTGTCGTTCATCAGTTTTTTCATCATCACCCCTATGGGTATGATGATTCTGTCGTTGAGATTTACGCCCATCTGCGATGCGCTCCTATCTACCAGTACGCCTGTCACCTTGCATGGGATTTTTGTGTTTATGACAATGGTCTTGCCTATCGGGGACACGTCATGAAAGAGTGTCGTGGCAACCTGATTGCCTATCAGACATACGTTTTTGCCGAATGCCACGTCTTCGCGTGACAAATCAGAGCCTTCCTCTATGGGCCATGCCCAGCTCCTTGCGTAGTCCTCTGTCGAGCCTATGATAAGGGTCTTGGATTTTACGTCCCTGTATGATATGCCGACGCTGCCCTTCATGGCTATTGGAACGACGAGGATTGCCGTTGGGAAGGCCTCCCCGACGGCCTTTATGTCGCTGAGCGTCAGCGCCTTCATCTTTTCGCCGGTTGCGCGCTGCTCCTCAGACCCGCCGAAGACAAGCACCGTCTCAGGGCCGAATTTCTCCACGAAATCATATGCCTTCTTATACGCCCCCTCCACTGAGGCCACTATAACCGTTATCGAGGCTATCCCCAGCGATACGCTAAAAAGACAGAAGGCAGTCCTCAGCTTAAACGACCACACCGCATAGAGGGCGCTTCTCATATTATTAATAAACCTGTTCACGCCACTATAGTAACCGTGGCAGGAGGCTGGTTGAACTCGCCGTCTATCAGGCCGTCTTTTATGTGAATCGTATTGCCCGCGTATGCGGCAATGTTTGAATCATGGGTGACGAGTATTATGGTTGTTCCCTTTTTGTTGAGCGCGGTGAAGATGTTCATAATTTCAGCGGCGGTTTTGGTGTCGAGCTGGCCGGTGGGCTCGTCGCATATAATTAAATCAGGGTCGTTTATCAAGGCGCGGGCAATGGCGGCGCGTTGCTGCTGCCCACCGGAGAGCTGGCGCGGCTTGAAGTGTGCCCTGTCCTCAAGCCCCACTGTGCGCAGTATCTCCATCGCCTTTTCCCTGAGGCCATGTGGCGGGGTATCCATATACAGGGTTGGCAGGAGTACATTTTCTATAACGGTCGCGTAGTGAAGGAGAAAGAAATTCTGAAACACAAACCCAACAGTCTCGTTTCTGACGACGGAGAGTTCGTCGTCGCTCATGGCGGAGACATCCCTGCCTTTTAGGATATATGTGCCGGAGGTGGGTGTGTCAAGACATCCGATGATGTTCATCAGGGTTGTCTTGCCTGAGCCGGATGTGCCCATGATGGCCATGAAATCCCCCTTGTTTACCGTAAGGCTGACGCCCCTGATGGCCTCAACGGCCACATCGCCCACGATAAATTGCTTGTGTATCGCGCGCAGCTCAAGTAACTCAATTGACTGGCAAAGCGCGCTTATTTGTGTTTCCCTCCGGTGTCCCCGGCCTTTGCGGCCTTGTCGGGGGGCTGTACATTTATAACGAGTTTAACCGCCGCCTCATCGCCTTCGGCAAGGCCGGACAGTATCTCTGTCTTGTCCTCGCCCTTTATACCCACCTTTACGGGCGTTTTTTCGACCTTGCCACCGGGTAATATCTTGTAGGCCACATGTTTGCCGTTTTCAAATTTTACGGCGCCGTTAGGTACGGCGAGGACATGGCTCTTCCTCTGCGTTATAACGCGCACGTGCGTGGTCATCTCCGGCCTGACGGTCTTAGCGTCTTCTGGTGAGATGCTTACTATTGCCTGATAGTAAACGATGTTGTCCTTGACAAACGGATGGGGGTCAACTCTGCTTATGAGACCCTTATAAACCTTATCAGGATATGTATCTACCGTGTAGAGGACGTCAAGGCCCTTTTTGATTGTCCCTATGTCGCTTTCGTCCACGTATATCCACATCTCAAGTTTGTCGGGAATCATAACGGTAACGAGATTGGCCACCTGAAGGCCGGTTACGACTGTTTCGCCGGCCTGCCCCTGAATCTCCGATACGACCCCGTCAATCGGTGATACGATACTTGTATAGGAGAGCCTTATTTGGGCCTTTTCTATATTTGATTTGATTTAGGCTATTTCGTCCTCCTGCATCTTGCGGTCATCAAGGAGTTCGTTTCTCTGGCGGCTGACGGTCTCTTCATTTTTTTTCACATCGGCCTCTGCCTGTTCGTAATCGGCTGTGGCCTTGTCGAAGTCGTTTTGGGCAAGGTAGCCCTTTTGCAGCAGGGTCTCTTTTCGCTGCATATCAAGGGCGGTGATTTTGAGTTTAGCACGTTTTGAGATAAGGTCCTGCTCGGCTTCTTTTATCTTCTGAGGATAGGTGACAACGATTTTATTCAGGTTGCTCTGTGCCTTACTCAGGGATATGCGAAGCTCTTCGAGGTCTTTAATAACGTCCCTATCGTCGATTTTTGCGATCAACTGATTTTTCTTCACGGGGTCGCCAACCTGTACAAGCATCTGGAGGATTTCCCCCGTTGCCCTTGCCCCTATTTTAATCATAGCGCCTACCTGTGGCTTGATTATTCCGGTCTCTACAACGATATTCTCCAAATCGGAGTATGAGGCCTTTGCCGTTTCTATTATCTCGTACGGGGGTTTCTTCGTAAGATAGTTATAAGCAACCAATACAGACAAGACGGCGGCCACGGCCGCCCATATGGCAAGTTTTTTGCGGCGTTTTTTTTGAAAATCAGGAATCATTTGCCTGTCTTAGCGCCTCTTCGATTACCTTTTTTACTGGTATGGAGAACTCCTCCGCTGCCTTTTTACAGTCCTCGTATTCAGCCGACACGTTGAGGCATTTCCCGTTTCTTAGGGCTGTTTTTATCCTTATTTCACCGTATTTCGTGTGTACGGTGCTCATTTCCCGCTGAAGCGTTTCACGCGATACGCGGTAGTATCTCAGCCCGATGGTGGTAGTCTCCTCAAATATTATCTGTGACAGCGGCTCTAAAGTGTTCGCCTCGGCTATCACAGTAAGCAAGGCCGCCGGGCGGCACTTTTTCATTATGACAGGGGTTATATAGACGTCAAGGGCGCCGGCACGAAATAGTTTGTCCATGGCGGCGCCGTATAACTGAGGGGACATGTCGTCAATGTTTGTCTCAATAATAAAGGCCTCCTCATTGGGTGCGCCCTCACCTGATGATGAGGTATGCCGCCCTGCCCTGCCAATAAAAATCCTCAAAATATTTGGTGCTGAGGCGATGTCGCGGTCTCCTGCCCCCGTGCCTATGGTCGCAACTGCCATATCGGGAAACGCGCCAAAGCCGGCCGCCATCTCCTTCATAATGGCGGCGCCCGTAGGTGTTGTCAGCTCAAACTCCACCCCGCTTGAGTAAACAGGCATTCCGCGCAGCAGATATGCGGTTGCCGGGGCCGGCACGGGCAGCGTCCCGTGTGCGGTTTTTACGCTGCCACCGCCGACGTTTATTGGCGAGACGACAATTTTTTCTATCCCAAGATACTTAATACAAAATAAAAATCCGAACACATCTGCCAGACAATCGACTGCGCCGAGTTCGTGAAGGTGTGTCTGTTCAAAAGGCTGTCCATGGGCTATGGACTCGGCCTCGAATATACTATGAAATATTTTAAGGCCATTCGCCTTTATATCGTTGTCAAACCCCGCGGCGTCAATAATCTCCACTATGTCCTGCCAGTTCCTGTGTCCATTGTGGTGTTTATGGCTCACAGCGGTATTCACATCAAACTTGAGCGCCTTGAAGCCGCTTTTATAGACCGTCTTTGA
>JADFXO010000238.1 GCA_015233485.1 Nitrospirota bacterium | reverse complement strand
CACACAGGCCCGAAGCCGCTATAAGCCATGTCTTTCTATCCTCAATGGCCGCATATAAAAAGTAAACGCCCCAAACGGCAAAAAAGACGACAAAATGCGTGGCGTGTGCCATAAACCCAAGCACCGGCACACTAAGGGAAATGACCGCATAAGACGCCGACGCCACAATGGCAGTCCGCTCATTAAAAAGCCTCTTAGATAACAAAAATAACGCCGGCAAGACTGCTAAATTTACCGCCATCAGCCCCAAATGAATGCCCGCAATGCCCCGGCCAAAAACAGACATAATTACATAGTACATAAAGGCAGTCCCGGGGAGCTTCATGCTGTAAGCCTCTTTATACGGGATGACGCCATGAGATATGAGCTGCCCCATATAGGCATACTCCCCCTCGTCTCTTTCTAATGGAATGCCGAGCAGCCTGATGCGTATAAAAACGACAGTCAATACTGCAAGGATAAAAAAAGACCAGTACAGTATATTAACGCCCTTTTCCTCCGAAATACCGCCGCCAGCTTTCATGGCGTTATTATAACGGTAACGGCATAAAATATCAAAAAAAAAATAAAAGATCAAGACATCGAGGGCGCTGCCCTCAAACTCCCGCAAGGAGGGTAACCCTCCTTGACCTGTAAATTACGGCAAAAACACTACAATATTGTAGTACTTATACAATATTGTAGTGTTTTTGGTCAAAAAACGCATTACGTGCGAGTCATGCGAATAGGAGATCGGCGTAAACACTGGCTTTAAACCACATTCATGCGAATTTTAGCTATATATAGAGGGGTAGGACAACCTCAGCCCCCGCTAAGGACATTTTAATTACATGGAGGACTAACAAATGGACGATGAGTTTTGGAGATTGACAGCATTGTGGATAGTTATAATAAAATTAAAGAGAGCCTAAAGGAAGTTGAAAGTAAGATGTTGAGAGATCAGGGGATAATATAATCAAACAGACAATGACAATAAGCCGTGAGCACGATGTAAATACCGACAGGTTTACCGTGCTCGCGGCTTATCTTTCTGGTTGGGAAATTGAAAGAGATATATTTTCTGCCAAAGCAGATGTATATAGGCATAGACATTCAATCAGAAATTGGAAAAAATATCCATCACCTAAAAGTGATGAATATATAAAAGAAGATGAATGTAAACTCAAAGTCAGCAAACGACTTGCTTTTTTATTTACAAAATATATAGATAGTATAAAAGGAGGAAGGTCTTTAAGTTTAAAAGAGGATAAAGAATTGTTCAATTTATATTATAGTAAACATAGCTATTCTTCACCCAATAGTATTAACGTAGGTCGTAATGAAGTGCGCGCGATGTTGACGTACCTAACAGATATTAAGAGTTATGTTCAGGATAACCACCAATATGTACATGAGAAAATCAAGCAGGATAAATGGTTTAGTAAGTGCAGAACAGATGATTTTCTGGAATATAGTGAACAGTTATGCGTTAAGTGCTTAGAACGTCCCAATGAGTTGACTAAAGAGGAAGAGCGGTGGGCTAATGAGCTTGGCCGTGCCATACAAGTAGTAATGTTACAATGGAAACCGGAAACTCGTACGTTTTATTCTAAATTCTGGGACAGTTTTGATGCAGCACAAGCATCTGACGAACGAAGAAAATCATCTGACGAACCAGATACATGGAAAGAAGACAAATTAAAAAAAGACCTTGAAGAGACCCACGAACTCGATGTACGAACAGACAAATTCACTGAACTTGCTGACGTATTTTATGGCTTTTTTGAAATCGGAAACGATATTGATTACCTTATGCAACTAGAAATTGAATCCGGCGACCGTACAACACACGAGCAGGAAAAAGCAAGACTTATTTACTTATTAAACGAATTTAAAAAGAGTAAAGATACGGGGATGCCCTTCGACGGCAACGATGACAGAGAGTTATTTAACTTATATACCACACATATTAACAGGCGCTCTCCGAAGTCTATAAACGAGGAACGAGATAGAATACGGGCGATATTTATATTATCACGCAGGATGAGTGATTGCGATGAATATAAGATAAAATGGGATTTGTGCGGAGAAAAGGGTGTTGCCAGTGATTGTGTAAGTGATTTAAGAATAATGTGCGATGCTTTATTGAATCGCCCAAAGGAAGTCACTGCCCATTACTATAAAACATTTAAAGTCCTTTTCAACCTTATTGCGCTCATGGCGGAGACAATCTCTGAATATAATGAATGCTGGAAAGAATATATAAATACGGATGGTGTACACAGAAGATTTGCTGTACATATTGACACGATAGATAATATCATCTTAAGAAGCCGTGAGAACGATTTAAACACAGATAGTTTTACAAAACTTACCGGCTATTTATACGAGTATCAGCCGATGAGACAGCATATAAGGTATATTAAATACCTTATACAGCTTGATTTGGGATTTATAAAATACTATAAAATGCACCCTGAAATGCAATCCAACAACTGCGGGTATATTAATATTATTTATTCAATGCTTAAAGAAAAAAGGAGATACTTTTCTTTACTGCATCTATATGTAAAGGACAGAGAAAAAGGAAAGCCGGTAAGCGAAAAACACGATAAGGAGCTATGCCGATTTCATATGTCATATAGAAAACAGGCTGATGTCAAAACAATAGAAGAAGATCGCGACATATTCCGTGCGAATCTGATATTAATATCGGATATCGGAAACTCTATTGCCGCAGGCCAACTGATATGGAAATCAAAATACGCAAAGGACAGATTAGCCCATTACCTTAACTTTTTTATGATGGTGTGCATAACTTACTTAGAACATCCAAACAAAGCAGGTGTAATTGATTATATGCAGAATAACAGACTCGCAGAGTTTATTATAAATATTGCCCGAACGAGACCGCCGTTAAAAAAACATTGGCTAAAATACAAGAAAACTTTAAACGATATTCACAACAGGTATCACAGCAGGAAAGATAAAATAATTACTATGAACCCCGAACATGATGTAAAAACCTATCGATTTACCGAACTTGCGGAATATTTCTATGGATTCGACAAACAAGAAGACGCATTACAATATTTTACATACCTTTTAACAGAAGATGAACGAGAGAGAGATTACTACAAAGAAAACCCTGACAAACAAAACGCTAAGCACAGGCTTGATGCCCTTGAATTTAACATAGAGGGAAGAAAACCGCTGGTTTTATTAATGGCCAAATACATGAAAGGCAGGAAGTTAACCCTCAAGGAAGACCGAAAGTTGTATCAGTTGTACATAGAACACCGCGCCATAGCGTCCCCTATGGAGATAAACAGAGAGCGTGAGAGAAACAGAAAGTTGTTGGCTTCAATTGCATCTATGAAAAACTATGTCCTATATGCGGCCAGTGATTTAGCCGCATTAGAGCGCCTGTGCATCAAACTGCTGGAGAGGCCTAAAGAAGTAACCTCACCTGAGTACTCCGAATTCACAAGACTTCGCGATAATTTATTTGTACCACGATAATAATCCTCGATAGTACGAGGTCAAGGAGGGTTACCCTCCTTGCGGGAGTTTGAGGGCGGCGCCCTCAATGTCTTTAGGAGAACAACTAATGGAAAAAACAACTAAGGAACGAATCCTGTGGCCTGTCATGTGGGGCATTTCAGACGAAGAACACGAACTCTACAAGGACTTCTCAGTCTTTGCCCCCGCGGTTCTCAGAATCCAGACGACGGAGGGACGGCTCGCGCCCTTTTTGTTAAACGAGATACAGGAACTCCTTGAATCAATTATCAGGGACATAAGGGCAAGCGGCCGCCCTGTACGTCTGATAATCCTAAAGGCGCGGCGCGAAGGGATAAGCACTTGGGCGGCGGGGCGGATTTACTGGAAAACGGCGACGAATTTTAACCGTGCCGCCGTCATAATTGCCCATGAAAAGGAGGCTACGGATTTTTTGTTCGGCATGGTTAAACGCTTTCAGCGCCATGTCCCAAGCGGCTGCAAACCGGCTGAACTCTTCAACAACAGCCATAACCTCGAATTCAACTCTGCGGCGGGACAGGGCCTTGACAGCGCCATACGCATAGGCACGGCAAACAAGACCGACTTCGGCTCAGGACAGTTGATTCACTACATCTTGTTTTCAGAGATTGCGAAGTGGCCGCCGAAGAAGGCGCCGCAGCTCTTAACATCAGTGCTTCAGTGCGTACCCGATGACGAGGATACGGAGGTCATCTTTGAGAGTACGGCAAGAGGGCCGGCCGGCGAGTTCTATGAACGATTCTTTAAGGCTCGGTACTTTTACGAAGTCTATCTGAACGACGCAGGGAAGGCGGAGTATCGTATGAAGATAAACGAATCCTGCAGCCGCGAAAATCTCTACTCGGCGGTATTTATCCCGTGGTTCGTATTCAAGAAATATAAATTGTCCGGCAAATGTGCGGGGGTTACTGATGATGAGGCGGGATTAAAAAGTCTCTACGGCATTACCAACGGTCATTTGCTGTGGCGCAGAAAGGCCATTGAGAATCGCTGCGGCGGCTCTTTGGACATCTTCAGGCAGGAATACCCCTCAAATGCCCGCGAGGCCTTTGTAAGCAAACAAAAATCACTCTTTGATGCCGGCAAAGTGACAGAATTGAAGGCCACCGCCCCCCCGCCTGTGGCGCGTAAGGACTTTGCCTTTGGCACAATGAAATGGACAGACAGCAAGGACGGCAGTCTGATGATCTGGGAAGAGCCGGCGCATGGCCTTGCGTATGTAATCGGTGCGGATGTGGCTGAGGGGCTTCTGGGAGGGGATTTTTCCTGCGCCTTCGTAGTCGAGCGTCTTACAGGAAGACAGATGGCCATCTGGCACGGCCATGTGGATGCCGACCTTTTCGGCTCACTGCTCCTGCACCTCGGCCTCTACTACAACACGGCGTGGCTTGCCCCGGAGCGCAACAATCACGGCCTGACAACAATCCTCAAGATAGTAGAGCAACGGTATCCACGCCTGTATGTCGAGATGGTCGCCGAGCCGCCTGCAAAGTCGAGGAAACGATTTGGATGGCTCACGACATCGTCGAACAAGCACCTGATTATCGACAACCTTGTCTCAGAGATAAGGGATGGCACAAGTGGTATCGCCTCAGCCGAGACGTTTGACGAGATGTTGACATACGTACAGACTGAGGACGGCAAATACGGCGCTGACACAGGGGCGCATGACGACAGGGTCATGGCGGCGGCAATCACGAAACATGTAAGAAAAACGCTTCCCCTTCCCTCAGGCGGCAGAGCCTCTGTACGCACAGCGCCCAAGACAGCTAAACCCAATGAAGACGCATGGACATAAGGCGTCTTAATCTTAATTCAACAGGAGAGACTTATGACACTAAAACAAGGACTCAGCACCTACGTAACGCACTGTTGGAGACAGGCAAAAGCGGCAAAGGAACCAATTGAGACGCAGATGATGAAAAGCCTGAGGCAGCGGGCCGGTAAATACGACCCCGAAAAACTTGGGGCGATAAGGCGCATGGGGGGAAGCCTCATCTACATGCTCTTAAGCGGCGCGAGATGCAGGGACGCCGAGGCGTGGCTGAAGGACATTCTCGTGCAGCCTGACCACATCCCATGGGATATTGAGCCGACCCCCATGCCGGAGCTGCCGGAAAAAGAAGGCGGCCCGCTGCTCAGTGATGCACAGATCAAAGACAATGCCCTCGCGGCGGCAGGGCTGATGAAGAAAAAAATCGACACCCAGTTCAGCGAGGGCGGCTGGTACACAGCAATAGAGGAATTCCTCCACGATGTGGTCACGTACAAGGCGGGGTTTATAAAAGGCCCTGTGCTGCGAATCGAGAAGACTCGTAAAAGGATTTACAACGGCACCAGTTGGACAAACGTCATAGAGAACCGCCTCGTGCCGGAGTATGAGAGGCGCTCGCCGTTTTATATCTACCCGTCGCCGTCAAGTTCAGGCATAGACGACGGCTATCTGATAGACCGCCTGACGCTGTCCACATCGCAGATGTCCGCGCTTGCCGGTGTGCCCGGGTTTGACTATGAGGCCATTAGAGCAGTACTTCGCGACCATAGAGAGGGCATCATCCAAAAACAGACATCAGGCCGTTTGAGAGGAGGCGACGGCCTTACGCAGACCGGGCACGACCCATTCAACAGCGGAAAGGACGACAAGATAGAAGTCCTCGAATTCTGGGGCGATATAGACGGAGGACAGATACTTGCGTGGACGAATGGACTTGCCCAAGGGGATGAGTCTTTAGGGCCGCTGTTTGAGGATTACTTTGGCACAC